>CABUCA010000048.1 GCA_902489965.1 uncultured Collinsella sp. | reverse complement strand
CTAATACTTTGCAAGCCACGGCCCTCGCCTAGCCCTCAAACGAAAGCACGCGGGCCAGGGTCAGGTCCTCATAGCTGTCAATAAAGATGTCGCAGTTGTCGCGAACCTCGTCACGCTCCATACGGCCGTGAGGGTCATGGATGCCCACGCGCTTAAAGCCTGCAGTGCCAGAGCTCTTAAGTCCAAAGACGGCGTCCTCAAACACCCACGCGCGCTCAAACTTGTGGCCGTGGCGCTCTTCCAGGCGACGCAACGCCAGCTCGTACACATCGGGGAACTGCTTGGAGCGTCCCGCCTCGCCCGTCGTGGTAATAAACTCCAAATAGCGATCAAGGCCCGCACCCGCAAGGGCAGACTGCACCAGTTCGGCCGGCGTGGACGTGGCAACGCACATGGCAATGCCCGCAGCCTTCGCCTGCTCCAAAAAAGCCAGGAGCCCCTCGCGCGGCGGCACCTTGGAGTACCCCTCCATCAAAATGTCGCTCAGCTCAAGATACAGCTCCTCACCATTCGCGCCAATGCTCCACGTATCGTGGTAGGCCCGGCACTCGTCCTCCAGCGAAAGATGCTCAAACTGGGCAAAATTGTCGACCGTTACATCAATGCCATGACGGCGCAATAACTCGGTCTGCGCATGGCCCCAGACGGGGGAGCTATTAACCAGTGTTCCGTCGCAATCGAAAATAAAAGCAACACTTGGAGCAGCGATGTGGTTCATAAACGAGCCTTTCGATGTCAAATGGTAAACAACCTGCTAAAAACGTTTTACCAAACGTAAGCCTATCAGTTTTGAAACCCTAATTGATAAAACTGTCAAGGGTTTTACCACGGCAATTCTGCCAGTGGTATAAACATGTCGCTTACCGATTAAACGCCCCCGCAAATCCGCTTTCGTCCATAAAACTAACGCACAGGTGTTATCGTAGTTTCTGCCGAAAGTTCCACCGAGCACGCGAGGTGGAACGAATCATAGAACTATCGCCGTCCCTTCGATTCGTGCAGCCTTGGACCTTTCGCATCTAGTCACCAAGGCAACACGCTGCCGCGTCATGATGGGATCAAACGTGAGCGATACAAAGCTAAAGCCAGCAACCAAAAAGCCTGCTACCCGCAAAGCCGCCCCGCACGCACCGGAGTTCACCAAGGATGATGTCTACCTATTTGGCATCGGTACGTGGGAGCGCAGCTGGGAAAAGATGGGCGCGCACCCCGACACGCAGAACCGTACGCGCGGCTGGCGCTTTTGCGTTTGGGCACCCGATGTAAAGAGCGTCCATGTCATTGGCGAATTTAACGACTGGGATGAGCAAGCCAACCCGCTGGTGCCCATGCATACGAGTGCTATTTGGGAAGGCTTTATTCCTGGCGCCGAGCAGGGTCAGCTCTATAAGTACCTCATTGAGACCAACGAGGGCGAAAAGCTCTACAAGGCCGATCCGTATGCCTTTAAGGCCGAATGCCCTCCGGGAACGGCGAGCGTGCTGTGGACCCTCGATGGCTACAAGTGGAACGATGCCGCATGGCTCAAGCGCCGCGCCAGCCATAACCACATGTCGCAGCCCCTTAACATCTACGAGGTGCATATTGGCTCGTGGAAGCGCCACGGCGACGCGCCGCAGGGCGAGCCGGACGAGTACGGCAACTACCCCGGCCCCATGGATCCCTTCCCCGCGCAGCGCGGCGAGTTCTACACCTACGACGACCTGTCGGTAGAGCTCGTGGACTACGTGCGCGACATGGGCTACACGCATATCGAGGTCATGCCGCTTATGGAGCATCCCTTCGATGGCTCCTGGGGCTACCAGACGACCGGCTATTACGCCGCCACGTCGCGTTACGGCAACCCGCAGCAGCTCATGCACTTTATCGATGCGTGCCACGAGGCGGGCATCGGCGTGATCATGGACTGGGTACCCGGCGGTTTTTGCGCCGACTCCCACGGCCTTGCCACCTTTAACGGCCACATGCTGTTTGAGCACGAGATTCACCCCAACTGGGGCACGCATAAGTTTGACTTCGCCCGCGGCGAGGTCCGCTCCTTCCTGGTCTCCAACGTGCTGTACTGGCTCGAGAACTTCCACGTGGACGGCATTCGCATGGACGGCGTGTCCAGCATGCTGTACCTCAACTTTGGCATTGACGATCCTGGCCAAAAGAAGTTCAACAAGTACGGTACCGAGGAGGACTTGGACGCCAGCGCGTTTATCCGTCAGGTCAACTGCGCTGTAGAGGCGCACTACCCCGACGTGATGATGATGGCCGAGGAGTCCACCGCGTGGCCGCTCGTGACCTATCCGCCGCAGGACGGCGGCCTGGGCTTCCACTACAAGTGGGATATGGGCTGGATGAACGACACCCTGCACTACATGCAGACCGATTTTCCGTGGCGCCCCGGCAACCACGGACTGCTCACGTTCTCCATCATGTACGCCTTTACCGAGAACTTTATTTGCCCGCTGAGCCACGACGAGGTCGTGCACGGCAAGTGCTCGCTCATCGGCCGCATGCCGGGCGACTGGTGGCGCCAGTTTGCCGGCCTGCGCACGCTGGCTTTCTATCAGATGACGCACCCCGGTGCCAAGCTCAACTTTATGGGCAACGAGATCGGCCAGTTTATTGAGTGGCGCTACTACGAGTCAATCCAGTGGTTCCTAACCGAGGAGTATGAGACTCACAAGCATCATCAGGCGTTTATCAAGGCGCTCAACCACCTGTACACCGCCGAGCCCGCCCTGTATGAGCGCGGCTACACCGACGACGGCTTTACCTGGATCGATGCGGACAACTCCAAGCAGTCCATCGTGAGCTTTGTGCGCCAGGGCGAGGATATCGACGACGACCTGGTGATCCTGATCAACTTTGACCCGGCGAGCTACGAGAGCTTCCGCGTGGGCGTGCCGCGCGAGGGTGACTGGGAGGTCATCTTTGACTCCGACCGTCCCGAGTTTGGCGGCAGCGGCTATGCCGGCGAGGAGCCCTACACCTGCTCGAGCGAGCCCTATCCCTGGAACGGGCAGATGGACTCCATCGAGATAAAGGTGCCCGGCTTGGCAGGTGTGGTGCTTAAGCGCCGCGGTCCCAGCAGCTATAAGCCGCCCGTGGTTAAGGAGCCCAAGAAGGCGACGCGCAAGCGCACGTCCTCGGTGAAGCCCAAGCCCGCAGCTGCCAAGAAGGCTCCTGCCAAGGCAAAGGCGGCCAAGTCTGCCGCCAAGGCTTCGGCCAAGTCCGCCACGGCCAAGAAGGCGGCCACCAAAAAGGCTGCTCCCAAGGCCAAGGCAGCTGCTGTTAATGCTCCTGCCAAGAAAGCGTAACAAAAGCGTTACCGCTGCAATTACCCGCCCCGCCGGGGCGTAGGATACAAGTCATAACCGTTCCGGGAGAAACATCCCCGGGGGAAAGGAACGTATGAATAAGATCTTCGACAACAAGCAGGAGTTTACCGAGCTCTATCGCGATGCCGTCATGAGCATTAGCGGCAAGAGCGTCGAGGCCGCCAGCGACCTCGACCGCTTTAACGCCCTGGCCAAGCTCGTGGCCGAGAAGGCCCGCACCGTTGCCACCAAGAGCGACGCCCGCGCCACCGCCGAGGGCAAGAAGCGCGTGTACTACTTCTCGATCGAGTTTTTGATCGGCCGCCTGCTCGACAACTACCTGCTCAACTTTGGCGTGCGCGACATGGTCGCCGAGGCGCTCGACGACATGGGCTTCGACCTTTCCGTCATCGAGAACCAGGAGCCCGATCCGGCGCTGGGCAACGGCGGCCTGGGCCGTCTTGCCGCATGCTTCCTGGATTCCATGGCAGCCGAGGGCATTGCCGGCTACGGCAACGGTATGCGCTACCGCTACGGCCTGTTTAAGCAGGAGATCGTCAACGGCAGCCAAGTCGAAGCTACCGACGAGTGGCTCACCCACGGCTATCCCTGGGAGGTCCGCCGTCAGGACAAGGCCGTGACCATCAAGTTTGGTGGCCATGTTGAGGGCTTTGAGGAGAACGGCCGCACGTTCTACCGCACGGTGGGCACGCAGGACATCCTGGCCGTCCCTTATGACATCCCCGTGGTGGGCTATGCCGGCGAGACCGTCAACAAGCTGCGTGTGTGGGCTGCCGAGCCGGTCGAGGAGCACTTTGACCTGGAGGCCTTCAACCGCGGCGACTACGCCCAGGCCGATGCCGAGCGCGCCGAGGCCGAGGCCATCAGCGCCATCCTCTACCCCAACGACGCCGGTGAGCACGGCCGTCTGCTGCGCCTGAAGCAGGAGTACCTGTTTGTTTCGGCCGGCATCTACAGCCTGCTCGACACCTTTGAGAAAGAGCACGGCGAGAACTGGGAGCTGCTGCCGCAGTTTGTGGCCATCCACACCAACGACACGCACCCCGCCATGTGCGGCCCCGAGCTCATGCGCATCCTGATCGACGAGAAGAAACTCGAGTGGGATGACGCCTGGAACATCGTGACGCAGGTCGTGAGCTACACCAACCACACCATCCTGCCCGAGGCTCTGGAGAAGTGGCCCATCGGCACGTTTTCCAAGCTCCTCCCCCGCGTGTACCAGATCATCGACGAGATCAGCCGTCGTTGGCACGAGTCGTTCGACACCACACAGGAGGGTTGGCAGGAGCGTCTGCGCCAGACCGCCATTCTGTGGGATGGCGAGATTCGCATGGCCAACCTGTCCGTGATCTGCAGCCACAGCGTCAACGGCGTGGCAAAGATCCACTCCGACATCATCAAGAACATCGTGCTCAAGGACTTCTATGCCCTGACGCCCGAGAAGTTCAACAACAAGACCAACGGCATCTCGCATCGTCGCTTCTTTGCCGAGGCCAACCCCACCTACGCCAAGCTCGTGACCGAGGCCATTGGCGATGGCTGGCTGAAGGACGCCTTTGAACTGGAGAAGCTTAAGGAGTTTAAGGACGACACCGAATTCCTGAAGGCCGTGGGTGCCTCCAAGCGCGCCAACAAGGAGCGCCTGGCCGCCTACGTTAAGGCCGAGACCGGTCTGGTTATCGACCCCAACACCGTCTTCGATGTCCAGGTGAAGCGCTTCCACGCCTACAAGCGCCAGCTCATGAACATCATGAAGGTGATGGACATCTACAACCGTCGCATCGACGATCCCAATTTCCACGTGACGCCGACGACCTTCATCTTTAGCGGCAAGGCTGCCTCGAGCTACACCTTCGCCAAGGAGACCATCCGCCTCATTAACTCCGTCGCCGACGTCATCAACAACGACGCCCGCGTGAACGAGGTCATGAAGGTCTGCTTTATCCCCAACTTCCGTGTGAGCAACGCCCAGCTCATCTACCCCGCTGCCGAGATCTCGGAGCAGATCTCCACGGCCGGCAAGGAGGCCTCGGGCACGTCCAACATGAAACTCATGATGAACGGCGCCATTACGCTGGGCACCCTCGACGGCGCCAACATCGAGATCGCCGACCTGGCCGGCCGCGAGAACGAGGCCATCTTTGGCCTGACCGCCCCCGAGGTCGAGCAGCTCTGGGCATCCAACAGCTACTTTGCGTGGGATACCCTCAACAACGATCGTGAGCGTCTGGGCCGCGTGATGGACGAGCTCAAGGACAACACGTTTGCCGGCCTTTCGGGCAACTTTGAGAGCATCTACAACGAGCTCATGAACAACAACGACCCCGACCTGGTCATGGCAGACTTCCGCAGCTACGTGGATGCATGGGAGAAGCTCACCGGCAGCTACGGCGACCAGGAGACCTGGAACCGCAAGGCGCTGCTCAACACCGCCTCCTCCGGCTGGTTCTCGAGCGACCGCACCATTCGCGAGTACCGCGACGAGATCTGGCACGCGTAAAGGCGCGCGAGCTCCCTTATGCCAGCACGGCATTACTCGACGGGCGCGACCGAGCGCCGTGCCCGTCGCTAATGGGTTTAAGAACATCGATGACAGAAGGAGAAATCGATGAGTAAGAAAGAATGCATCGCGATGCTCCTCGCAGGAGGACAGGGCAGCCGATTGGGGGCACTCACCCAAAAGATCGCTAAGCCGGCGGTTAGCTTTGGTGGCAAGTTCCGCATTATCGACTTTTCGCTGTCCAACTGCTCCAACTCGGGCATCGACACGGTGGGCGTTCTGACGCAGTATCGCCCCTACCTGCTGCATGCCTACGTGGGCTCCGGCGAGGCGTGGGATCTTGACAGCCGCGACGGCGGTGTGTCGATCCTGCCGCCGTACGAGACGCAGACCGGTGGCGCCTGGTATGCGGGCACGGCCGACGCCATTACGCAGAACCTCGACTACATCAAGGCAAACGACCCCAAGTACGTCCTGATTCTTTCGGGCGATCATCTGTATCGCATGGACTACCGCAAGATGCTCAAGACGCACATTGAGAACAACGCAGACCTCACGGTGAGCGTTATGCCCGTGCCGTGGGAGGAGGCCAGCCGCTTTGGCATCCTGACCACCGACCCCGAGGACGGCCGCATCACCAAGTTTACCGAGAAGCCCGAGAAGCCCGATTCGAACCTCGCGTCCATGGGCATCTATATCTTCTCGGCCGACGTGTTGATCGAGGCACTCGAGCAGGACGCTCTGGACCAGCGCTCGAGCCACGACTTTGGCAAGGACATCATTCCCAAGCTGCTCGGCGAGAACAAGCGCCTGTACAGCTACGAGTTCCACGGCTTTTGGAAGGACGTCGGCACCATCGCCAGCTTCCACGAGACCTCGATGGACCTGCTGGGCAACAACCCCGAGTTCGATCTGTTTGACAAGAACTTCCCCATCATGTCCAACATCACCACGCGTCCGCCGCACTACATTGGCCCGGACGGCCGCCTGGACGACTGCCTGGTCTCCAACGGCTGCAAGATCTACGGCACCGCTCGCCACTCGATCCTTTCGACCGATGTCATCATCGAGGAGCGCGCCGTGGTCGAGGACTCCGTGCTGCTGCCGGGTGCGCACGTTAAGAGCGGCGCGCACATCTGCCGCGCTATTTTGGGCGAGAACTCCACGGTCGAAGAGGGCGTGAAGCTCGGCTCTGTCGATACCACCAAGGATACGGCCGTCGTTGGAAATGACGTCGTTATCGGGAAGGGGGAATGATCCGATGATCAATCGCAAGGCCATCGGTTATATCACCGCTAACTACTCTTCGACTTACGGCAGCGTGCTGCTCAAGGACCGCCCCATCGCGTCCGTCCCGTTTTTGGGCCGCTACCGCCTGATCGACTTCCCGCTGTCCAACATGATGAATGCCGGCATTAAGACCGTCGGCGTCGTCATGCCGGGCAACTACCGCTCGCTGATCGACCACGTGGGCTCGGGCAAGGACTGGGGCCTGGACCGCAAGAAGGGCGGGCTGTTCATGGTGCCCGGCAACGCGTATGGCACCACCAAGGGCGGCATGCGCTTCCTGCTGCGCGACATCATCTCCAACAAGACGCTGTTCCAGCGCTCGGACAAGCCCTATGTCGTGATGATGGGCACCAACATCATCTTTAACATGGACCTCAACACCATCATCGACGCGCACGAGAACTCCGGTGCCCAGATGACCGTGGTGTACTGCAAGGCCACGCGCAACGTCGATGACGAGACCAAGCTGCAGATCAACGAGAACGGCCGCCTGACGGGCGTGAGCGCCGGCGTCGTGTACGGCGACAACGCCTCTATGGACTGCTGCATCGTCAACCGCGACACACTGCTCGAGATTATCGACCATTACCAGGCCGCCGACTATCTGGACCTGCTCGAGGCACTCCAGGGCGACTTTGGCAACATCGACGTGTGCAGCTACGAGTACAAGGGCGAGGTCGTGGGCGTGTTTAGCGAGAAGTCGCTCTATCGCCGCAGCATGGATCTGCTCGACCAGACCGTGGCCGACCAGCTCTTTGACCCCGAGCGCCCGATTCTGACCAAGGCTCACGACGTGCCGCCTTCGCGCTATGCGACCGGCAGCCACGCGTGCAACTCGATCATCTCGGCCGGCTGCATCATCAAGGGCACCGTGCGCAACTCGATTCTGTCGCGCGGCGTTGTGGTCGAGGAAGGCGCTTCGGTGACCAACTCGATCATCAACCAGAGCTGCATTATCAAGAGCGGCGCCCGCGTTGAGAATGCCATCTTGGACAAGAATAACGTGGTCCCCACCAACACCGAGCTTCGCGGCACGCCCGAGAACATCCTGGTGCTGGGCAAGGCTCCGTTAACTCCCGATACCACCATCGTGCGTTAACGTTGGCACCGCAACATCGCTCGTAACATGTAGAATAGCCGCCCGGTTTGTGCCAGGCGGCTATTCTCGAATTACAACATGGGAGACAATATGGCAGATTCCAGCAAAAAGATGCAGATCGTGTTTGCCTCGGCCGAGTGCGCACCGTTTGTAAAGACCGGTGGCCTGGGCGACGTGGCAGGCTCGCTGCCTGCGGCGCTTGTGCGCGCCGGCGCCGAAGTCATCGTGATGGTGCCCAAGTACGTCACCATCAAGGACGAGTACAAAGCGCAGATGGAGCACTTCTCCGACTTTTACGTGAGCTTGGGTTGGCGCAACGAGTACTGCGGGCTCGAGAAGCTCGAGCACGACGGCGTCACCTATATGTTCATCGACAACGAGCGCTACTTTGCGCGCGACTATCCGTACGGCTTCTTTGACGACGGCGAACGCTTTGCGTTCTTCTCCAAGGCCATCACCGAGAGCCTGCAGCACCTGCCGGCCGGCTTTGAGTGCGACATCCTGCACTGCAATGACTGGCAGACGGCATTGGCGCCTGTGTTCTTGCGCGAGTTCTACCAGGGCCTGCCGCTGTACGACCGCGTCAAGACCGTGTTCTCGATCCATAATGTGGCGTTCCAGGGCCAGTTTAGCGACACCGTGATGGAGGACATCCTGGGGGTGGCACACATTCCGGCGGCCGCCTCGCAGCTGCGTTGCGACGCCTGCAGCATCAACTACATGCTGGGCGCGCTGCGCTATGCCGACGCCATCACCACGGTGAGCCCCACCTATGCCAACGAGATCCAGACGCCCGAGTTTGGCGAGGGCCTGGACGGCGTGCTGCGCGAGCGCTCCTATGCGCTACAGGGCATTTTGAACGGCATTGACGTGGCAGGCTTTGACCCGGCGACCGACAAGCGCATTGCCGCAAACTACACGGTTGATGACCGCTCCGGCAAGGCCGTGTGCAAGGCCAAGCTGCAGGAAGAGCTGGGGCTCGAGGTTCGCGACGACCGTCCGCTCATGGTGATGGTCACGCGCCTGACGCGCCAGAAAGGCATGGACCTGGTCATGTACGCGCTCGACCGCATCCTGTCCGACGGCGTGCAGGTGGCGGTGCTGGGCACCGGCGACCGCGACTACGAGGACGGCCTGCGCTACTTCCAGGACAAGTACCCCGGCACCATGGCCGCGCGCATCGAGTTCGATCCTGCGCTGTCGCAGCGTATGTATGCCGCTGCCGATATGTTCCTGATGCCTTCGAAGTTTGAGCCCTGCGGCCTGTCGCAGATCATCGCCATGCGCTACGGCACGCTGCCCATCGTGCGCGAGACCGGTGGTCTGAAGGACACGGTGATCCCGTATAACGAGTTTACCGGCGAGGGCACGGGCTTCTCGTTTAGCAACTTTAACGGCGACGAGATGGGCGACGCCGTGTTCCGCGCGGCACGCCTGTTCTGGGACAACCGCGATGCCTGGAACCAGCTGGTCACGCAGGCTATGAGCCAGGACTTTAGCTGGACGCGCTCGGCCGACAAGTATCTGGACCTGTACTTCTTTATGCACCCGGAGATTGAGAGGCCGGCGGCGGTTGTCGACGAGCCTGTGGTTGTGGCTGAGCCCGAGCCCAAGGCCGAAGAGAAGCCGGTTGAGGCTGAGCCCGTTAAGGCCGAGCCCGAGGTGAAGGTCGAGGCTACTCCCGAGCCCGAGCCCGAGCCCAAGGTGAAGCCTGCTGCGAAGCCTGCGGCAAAGAAGACCACAACTCGTAAGACGACGGTCAAGAAGGCCACAGCGACCAAGGCGGCGGCAACCAAGACCACCGCTACCAAGGCGACGACCACGCGCAAGCGCACGACCGCCGCTGCCAAGAAGGCCGCCGAGGCCGAGGCTGCTCCCGAGGTAAAGGCCGAGGCCGCCGCCGAGGCTAAGCCTGCGGCAAAGGCTCCGGCCAAGACCGATGCCAAGAAGTCGACCGCGACCGCCAAGAAGGCTACGGCCGCAAAGTCGACGACGACCAAGGCTGCCGCTACGAAGGCCGCCGCGAAGACGACCACGAAAGCAGCCACGACCAAGGCAGCCGCAAAGCCGGCCCTCAAAGTCGAGGAGACGCCCGCCGAGTCCAAGGCCGAAGCAACCGTCGAGGCCAAGCCGGCCGCCAAGACCACCACGCGAAAGCGCACGACGACGGCCAAGAAGACCACGACCAAGACAGCCGCCCCCAAGGCAGAGGCTAAAGCCGAGGACAAGCCTGCAGTAAAGGCCGAGCCGGCACCGAAGGCCGCTGAGGTCAAGACCGCTCCGAAGGCTACGGCAAAGACCGAGCCCGCCAAGGAGGCCCCGGTCTCCCCTGCCGCTCCGGCCGAGGAAAAGGCCCCGACCAAGAAGACCTCCGTCCGCAAGGCTACGGCCACCCGCAAGCGCCGCTAGCCCGCAGACGATCTAAAACCTAATCAAAACCCTAAACAAGGGGCGCTCCAACCGGGTGCCCCTTCTCTGTAGATAGTTGGTAAAACGATTTTCTAGGACAACCGTTCGCCGATGGTAAACGGATGTTGTTTATACACCCTGTGTACAACAGATATACTTATATTTTGTGCGTAAAGCCCATGGCCCGCAGGCCGTGATTCTATTGAACTGGACCGTACTATGAGATTGATTCACAACAGCCGTCTGCCGCAGTTTCGCACTCCGTTTGGCGCTGTGACCACTGGAACTTCCGTTGCACTCTCGGTGATTTTGGAGGATGCCGATCCCAACCAAGCAACACTCACCCTGCGTATCTGGGTCGATGAAGTCGGCGAGACCCTGATCCCGATGGAGCACGAAGGCGATGGCATTTTTACCGGCGAGCTCAAATGCGCTGAACCGTGTCTTGTGTGGTACAGCTTCATATGCAATATCGAAGGTCAGCCCGAGGTTCGCCTGGGCGCGCCCCAGGGCCGCACCGGTGGCGAGGGCGTAACCTACGACTACGCCGAGGTGCCGTCCTTCCAGATTACCGTCTATAAGCACCGCGAAAACCGCCCCACTTGGTACGAGCGAGGCATGGTGTACCAGATCTTCCCCGACCGCTACGCCCGTGACGAGCATTGGCGCGAGCGCACAATGGCCCAACTCGAAAAACCGCGCAAGGGCATTCAGCGTCGGATGGTCGAGGACTGGAACGAGCCGCCCGTGTACGAGCGCGCCGAGGACGGCTCCATCAAGAGCTGGGACTTCTACGGCGGCTCGCTCAAGGGCATTCAGGAAGACTTGCCCCGCATCGCCGAGCTGGGCTTTACGGCCATCTATCTCAACCCTATCTTTGAAGCCGCGAGCAACCACCGCTACGACACGGCCGACTACACCAAGATCGACCCGATCCTTGGCACCGAGCAGGACTTTACCGAGCTGTGCCAGGCAGCCGAGAAGCTGGGCATCTCCATCATCCTGGACGGCGTATTCAACCACACGGGCGACGACTCGATCTATTTCAACCGCTACGGCAACTACCCCGGCGTGGGTGCCTGGCAGAGCGAGGATTCGCCGTGGCGCGATGCGTTTACCTTCCACGAGGATGGCTCGTACGACTGCTGGTGGGGCGTGGGCAACATGCCAGCCATCAACGAGAAGTCCGAGCTGGTGCGCGAGAGGCTCCTGGACAAGGACGGCGTGATCCGCAAATGGCTGCGCGCCGGTGCCCATGGTTGGCGTCTGGACGTCGCCGACGAGCTTTCCGACGGCTTCCTGGCCGAGATCAAGAAGGCCGTACTTG
Source organism: uncultured Collinsella sp. (assembly GCA_902489965.1). GTDB lineage: Bacteria > Actinomycetota > Coriobacteriia > Coriobacteriales > Coriobacteriaceae > Collinsella. The sequence continues at coordinate 2,940 of CABUCA010000048.1, read as the reverse complement.
CCGAAAAGCCTGATGCACTGTTGCTCGGCGAAGTCTGGGAAGACGCCTCCAACAAGATTAGCTACGGCCATCTGCGCCGCTACCTGCAGGGCTCCGAGCTGGACTCTGCTATGGACTACCCCTTCCGCGACATGGTCATCGGCTTTTTAATGGGCTACAAAAACGCCTACCAAGCTGCCGAGGATATCGAGACCCTGCGCGAGAATTATCCGCGCGAAGCCCTGTCCTGCGCGCTCAACCTGCTGTCGAGCCACGACCGTCCGCGCATCATCTCGGTGCTCGGAGGCGGACCCGACGAGTCGCAGCTGCCCGAGTGCGAGCGCAGCAAATGGCGCCTGGACGAGAACTCGATGGGCCTGGCCAAGAGCCGCTTTTGGCTTGCAACGCTCATGCAGATGACCTTCCCCGGCGTGCCCTCGATCTACTACGGCGACGAGTACGGCCTGGAGGGCCTGACCGATCCGGGCAACCGCCGCACCCTGCCGACCAAGGACCAGCTGCACGACTTCGACACGCTGGCTATTGTCAAGAACGCCTCCGCCGTACGCCGCGCACTGCCATTTATGATCGACGGCGAAATCAAGGCCTTCGCGCTCAACGACGAGGTGCTGGCATACAACCGCACGGGCAAGGATGGAGAGTCCGCGACGGTTATCATCAACCGCAGCCTGCGCAATTCGCACCGCGTGACGATTCCGGCGCTCGGCGAATGCGCGAGTGACGTGATCAGCGGTCACGAGTGCGAGATCCACAACGGTACGGTCACGCTCGATCTGTATCCGCTGGGCTCGTCGATCATCTATCACCATGCCGAGCAGCGCCTGCAGGAGCCGCTCGATCACGGCGCGGGCGTCGTGTGCCATATCACCTCGGTGCCCACCGACGACGGCAAGCCCGGCACAATCGGCGCACCCACGCGTCGCTTTATCGACCATCTGGCCGCTATGGGTATGCGCTACTGGCAGGTCCTGCCTGTCAACCCGACAGACTTCTTCCGCTCCCCTTACGCGGGGCCTTCAGCCTTTGCGGGCAATAATGACCTGCTGCCCGAGAGCCAAGAGGAACTTGCGGACGACTTTGAGGCTTGGAAGGCCCGTGGCGGCGAAGATGCAGACCCGCTCTACACGGCGTTTAAGCATCGCAACGCCGATTGGCTCGAGAAGTACTGCGTCTACATGGCCGTTAAGAAGTACTTTGAGGGCGAGTCGCGCCACGATTGGCCGGCAGATGTCGCGCGCTACAACGAGCATCTGATCGATGACAAGCGCTTCCACGACGAAGCAGAGCTGCAGGCGTACATGCAGTACCGCTTTGACCTGGCCTGGTGCGAGCTCATGAACTATGCGCACAAGAAGGGCATCGAGGTTATCGGCGACATTCCTATGTACGTTTCGGACGATTCGGCCGATGCGTGGAGCGAGCCCGAGAACTTCTGGCTGTCCGATACCGGCAAGGCGATTGAGGTTTCCGGCGCGCCGCCCGATAATTTTGCGCCCGAGGGCCAGGTGTGGGGCAACCCCACCTTCCGTTGGGATCACATGAAGGAGAACGGCTACCGCTGGTGGATGGACCGTCTGCGTCGCGCGTTCTCGCTCTACGACCGTGTGCGCCTGGACCACTTCCTGGGATTCCACAGCTACTTTAGCATCCCCGCCGGCAAGGCCTGCGCCGACGGCCGCTGGCTGGCGGGCCCGGGCAAGGACCTGTTCCAGACCGCCTATGACGAGCTGGGGCCGCTCAACTTTATCGCCGAGGACCTGGGCTATCTGACGCCTGGCGTTCGCGCTATGGCTTCGACCTGCGGCTTCCCCGGCATGGACGTGCTGGAGTTTAGCGATTACGACGTCCGTTGCGGTGTGCATCCCACGCCGGGCAAGATTCTGTACACCTCGACGCACGACACGTCGACGCTCGCCGGTTGGTGCACGCGCTCCTTTGCGGGCGGCGACGAGCCGAGCGGTGTTGAGGTGGCGGCCAGGCTGATGGGCGACGCGCTGGCAAGTGATGCTCCCCTCGTGATGATGCCGCTGCAGGATGTCCTGGGGCTGGGCGACGACGCGCGCATGAACGTACCGGGCGTGGCCACGGGCAACTGGACGTGGCAGGCCGATGAGGCCGACGTTGCGGCCGCCGAGGGCAAAACTGCGCAGCTCCTGCGCAACACCCATAGATTCTGGGGCGAAGCGTGATAAAACCCCCGATATAGGGTACAGTTACAGCTGTTTGAATTTATGCGGGCAGAGCGATCTGCCCGCTTTGTGCTGAAAAGGAAGTATTATGGCGCGCTACGATTACAAGTGCTCGAGCTGCGGCAACGTGTTTGAGGTTGAGCATCCCATGTCCGAGACCCCCGAGGTCGTGTGCCCGAGCTGCGGCGCCCCGGCGGCCAAGACGTTCTCGGCCAGCGGCATCAAGTTTGAAGGCAGCGGCTTCTACAACACCGACCAGCGAAGCGGTGGTTCCAGCACCAACGCCACCAGCGGCTGCTGCGCCAATTGCCCGCACAACCACTAGAGACAAGCGGTCCCGCCACCCAGGTTTCGTTATGAGTTGCGGTGAAATAGTTCCTGAATCAGCCCATCCAACGGCCAAACAGGAACCATTTCACCGCAACTTTTCTTTAGATTGGATTTCGGGGTGATGCTAAGTTTGTAACATTTCAAAACTCTGCCGGATTACGGGGCTGAATTGACAACCTCTATCCATTCCGGTAATTGGCTAATTTCAACAAGCCATCTACCTGCGGTTTTATTTAGGCCATTTTTGCTGTGGTCGAGCATCACCAATCTAGCCCCGTAATCCGCCCTACTTTTGATAGCAGTAAGTAGGAACGGGGCTATTTTTCCCACTCTTTACCGCTATTGCGATCTCCGCTCCCACGACCTGGTCGCGCGCGCAGACGTGGTGTAAGAGTGTCCTGAGGTCCGTCGCTGCAAGTCC
>CABUCA010000047.1 GCA_902489965.1 uncultured Collinsella sp. | reverse complement strand
CTGGTTCAAGGAGAACTGGCAGCGCGCCAAGATGACCGCCCTGGGCATCGTCAGCGGCAAACGGGCGATTCTGATTCCATCCCGACGGCAGAACGCCCCTCGCGCTAACAGTCGGTACGCAATTCATGCAGATTCGTTCTCTGATGATACAATTTTGTTCGGAATTTATTTAGACAGGAGGTCTCCCCTTGTCCCCTAAATCGGTCAACGCCCTTATGAAGCACCTCCGCGAGCAGGGAGTCTCCATCGCCGGCTCGAACCAAAAGCGAAAGCTTAGGAATATCGGGTACTATCACGGTTACAAAGGGCTGAGGTTTGCGGGCGAAGCCACGAGCAGGCTGCCGATTGACGACTTTGCCCAAGTCGCCGCGCTTTACGCAATGGACACTCAGATTAAAACGCTCCTATATCCCCATGTCATGGCAATAGAGACTGCGCTGAAAAACTACACCCTCGAAGCGGTGCTCAGTCATGCGTCAAGTGAAGACTTCGACGAAATTTTTAAGACGTGCCTTACTGCATACAGGGGTTACGCCCCCGGCTCTTCGAGCTATAAGAAATCCTGGGCGAACAGGCTTAGGCTAAGGCAGACAATCGACGGACTTATTTCTCGCGAGCAGGAAAGAAGGCCGTATTTTAGGCATTTCCGAGATCAGGGGAGGGCGATTCCGATATGGGCCATTTTCGAGGCTATGACATTAGGGGAATTCGGCAACTTTTACGCGTGCCTCGATCGCCCTATTAAGGCTGCGATCGTCCGCGACCTCGGCATGCCTACGAGCTACGATTCGGAAGCCCTTCTTCTAGCTATCGTATTTCTGCTTAAAGACTTGAGGAACGCCATCGCTCATAACGCTATAGTCCTAGACGTGCGCTTCAAGTCCGGCGGAGCGTCAAGTCGTATCGGCAAGCTCCTAAAGAGCGAGACGGGCGTCAAGTCCATTAACTTCTCCGATATTACAGATTACATTGTCTTGATCGCATATCTCCTTGGCCTCTTTGGGTTTTCCAAAACCGAGAGAAAGACGCTTGTTTCCGGCTACGAAGCGATTCTAACGAGGTATAAAAAAGAGCTGCCGCCCGGGATTTACGGCAAGTTCGTTCGGACGGAGACCGCAGGCAAGCTCAAGCTGGTTTTGCGATTCGTGGCGCAGTCTTGACGGCAAAGCATTCGGGGTATATGCTTTAATCAATTGCGGTGGAAGCCTTCGGGTGACACCTGGAAAGGCCCGACATGTTCGGGCCTTTCTTTTGTGCTGTCTTATATGCGCCGACTGGATGGGTAGTCGCCAGGCGCCGTTGCGCGCACGAGGCCCCTGAACGTCAAGATCCGCACGCAGGTCAAGCGTTTTCCCGGCGGTCATTGCTGCTGTTGCCGGATGCGCTGCAGAGTTCGTCTATCTTCGCGACAATGGGCTCGTTCACGGCGCCCTCCGCCAGCTGCTGCAGCGGCTCCTACATGTTTGTCGTGCTGCCGGGTGGATTACCGACTTTCACCAACCCACAAGAGCACATGCGCCCGGCCTTCCGCAAAAGCATCGAGCAAGATGAGGTGCGTGTCTATGAAGCGCTGTAAGCAGGACGAGGAGTTTGCAAATACCGGCCCGCGGCCTTTCCCTTCCAAAGAGCCCAACCCGGTAACCCTCCAGGCCATTCGCGAAGCTGATGCGTTTTTAGCGACGGGGGAGTCCGGTCGCTTCGTCAACGGCGCCGATCTTATCGATGCAGCTCTAAAAGCCCCTGAAATGTGAGAGGATTCAACCACCGAAAGGGCGATTGCCTCGTAAGTTCCAGATCGGCGAGGAACGTACCTCGCCATTTTTTGTACGTCTGCGGACATCGGAACTATCCCGCTAGCTACATGCCTTGCTTTTACTTGTTGAATTTGGGTTAGTTAGAACGGCTTGCCGCCTTGGGTTAACGAGCACGGCTGCGAGGCTTCTAGGCACGCATCGCATCTCTTCTCCCTCATTTATATACTTGTCTTAGAATTTGGTCGTAAGGCGCGACCAACGGAATCAAAAGAAAGCCTACCGAGAAGATCTTGGTCGCAGGGCACGACCAACGCAATCAAAACAACGCTCGCTGAGAAGACGCCTCCGATCGCTCTGGTTGGAGGTGTCTCTTTTTTCATGCGATATCGAGCCTGCTGTGGAGACTGGAATAGAGCCGACGATTGCTTTTCATAAACGGGTATCGCTCTAACGATAGTATGTTAAGCTATCGTTAGAGCGATACCCGTAAGGAGGCTCGCATGGAACTGTGGCATGGTTCTCGGAAGATTGTTGAGGTTCCCCAGTTTGGCTTGGGAAAAGCCCATAACGATTATGGGCTGGGATTCTATTGCACAGAGAGTATCGACCTTGCAAGGGAATGGGCGTGTTCGGGAGATGCCGATGGCTTCGCAAATCGATACGAACTCGATATGGCAGACCTCAAGGTGCTCGACTTGCTATCGCCGCATTACTCAGTTCTGCATTGGATAGCGTTGCTCGTAGAGCATCGTTCTTTTCGCAAGGACACCGCTATCGCCGTGGGGGCGTGCAAATATCTCCACGATCACTTTCTACCTGACACTGACGCTTGCGACGTGATTAGGGGATGGCGCGCGGACAACTCGTACTTTAGCTATGCCAGGGCGTTTGTAAACAATACAATCACTGTCGAACAGTTGGGTCGTGCCATGAAGCTCGGCAACCTAGGGGAGCAGATCGTGCTCAAAAGCGAGCGCGCGTTTAAGAACATTCGTTTTGCTGGATTTGAACGTGCGCCGCAAGCTCTGTATGGTCCATTGGCCAAGGAGCGAGATGAAGCGGCAAGGGCACAGTATCGGGAGCTACTTGCCGAGAATCCGTTTGAGGGAATCCGTATCGTCGACATCGTTCGAGAGGGGATGACTGCAGATGGCCTACGCTTATAGTGAGATGTATCTCGAGGACGCCATGAGAACACTGGGCGAGGCAATCGATTTTGCCCTCTGTGACCAGGGCTTGAATCCGGCCGAACTGACAGCAATCCTTTCGAACTCTCTCGAGATGAAACAGTTTGAACGTGGCGCGCCGCGTGTTGTCTGCGGCATGTCGGGCGACGAACTCGCGCGCGAAATTATCGCCCATGCGGGGCTAAAACCCGTCGAATGCAGGGAGAGCTATCCATTCGACCGTTCCCCGCAATACTGGGCGGGTTGGGTTTTGGCCTATACGCAATGGACAAGCAGCTTGGGCTTTAGCGACCTATTCGAAATCGCCCCGCTTGATTGGATAATCGGCTCGTACCATCCACTCCACGAGGCCTCCGAAGACAAATTCGCCGGGATTGTCATCGACAAATGGAACAAAGCCCAGGTAGGTAAAAAGAGCCTCAAGGCAGCGCGTAAGGCGGCCGGCCTGACACAAAAACAGCTCGCAGCCCAATCGGGGGTTAAACTTCGCGCCATACAGCTCTACGAGCAGAACCAACTTGACCTGCGCCGCGCCTCGGTCTCCTCGGCATTGGCGCTCGCAAACACCCTAAACTGCGCCATCGAAGACCTCGTCTGGCAACCGATTGTTCTGGAGTACGATTCGCAGTCAATTCCATATGTAAAGCCATAAAGGAGGCATACATGCTTTGGAGTAATGCCCAACTTGACGACGGCACTGGTCGTGTTGCCCAGGAAGATCCTCCAATTGTGCGCGATGCAAATTTCACATTGCCTATTTCGCTCGATGGCGGCCCGTCGATCGACGAGGCCGTTCGGCTGACCATCGCGGACATGCCCAATGCGCTCAGGCTGTTGGAGAACTCATGATGGCGGTCGCACCGCGGTGCGCGGATCCTTTTGTGCCGCTCGTGCTCGACGATGCCGGATCGCTCAAGGCCATGGCCGCGGCCGTGATGCGTCTACACAGCACACTGATGACGGTCGGGCGCCGCTATACGACCGACGCCACAGGCGATCGGGCTGCGCTCGAGCTTGGGCGCGTCGAGTCCGTACTTTCGGGTGCGTTCTGCACGATATTCGGCCAATCGCCGGCCGATCGATTCACGGACATCTTTGACCAGGTCACCTACATGGCCGAGCACATGGTCAAGGACCACATCTTCGAGGACGGCAACAAGCGCACCAGCCTTGTCTTTGCGCTGTCCGTCCTTAGGCTCGCCGGCGTTCCGGTCGTGCTTTCCGATGCCCCCGAGCCCAAGGACAACCGGTACTACGCCTGGATCCAGGACCTCGTTTCTGGCACTCGCACTCGCGCCGTACTCGCCGACGAGTTCCGGCACAATTGCGTTGTGCGTCCCCATAGCGCGTCGCACGTATAGAATCTAACCATTCGCACGCCGGCTTTTTAATGGATTGGACGCCACATGGAGATCCCCAGCACCCTGTGCAGCAATGTATACGACTTTGCATTTTGCCCCGAACCTTGCTATGACCGTCTGGCCGACCTCGCCGATCCCGAGGACTGGGGCCACGGCAACCGTATCCTCAAAAACTACCTGTCCTTCTCGTTTAGTCGCGCTGTGTTTCTGACCGAGCGCGATGTGGACCAAACCGCGCCGTCCAACTTGCCATTGGTGTTCGACGACGACCGCTGCCTGTTCAACACCGGTCTGTACACGCGCCGCTACGAGACCATCTACGGCCTGTTTGAGCCCAACACCAAGCCCGACGCGCGCCAGCGTTGGTTTTTGAAGGGCTTCTTTAAGGAAAGCGATCCCATGCTGGTCTCGTTTGAGTACCTGCCGTGCCGCGTGCACTTTGCCGAGGATCCCTCCGAACTGGTCTTTGACTACCGCCTGTCCATCCGCTCCAACATCGATCACATTTTGGGCGACGAGGAGAACCTCACGCGAATTCCCGCCAGCCTGATGGGGGAGGACAACTCGCTGCTGCTGCGCCGCGCCTTCGAGGGCGCCGTCGTCGAGGCCGCCCGACGCGCCGCCGCCAACTACACGCTCGCGGTGCCGCAGTTTTACGGCGGTCGAATCCAGCTGTTGCTACCGCTGTGCCTAACCGGCGACAAACCCGAACTGGCGCTGACCATCCAGCGCGAAGACGGCTTCTACGCCGCGCGCACCTGCCTCACGCTCGACATGGCTTACAACAACGCGCGACTCATCTGCCGCCCCGAGACTTCGTGGATTAAGCGATAAATGGGGGATTAGCTGCAGGTTTGCTGAGTGGTCTGCCTACGTTGGCTTTGCTTGCGACCACGAATTTAAAATCGAGGGCAAAAAGTTCTTGGTAAACCACGCGCGGCTATGTTAGTATCTCTTTTGCCGAAAGGCGACGGGCGATTGGCTCAGGGGTAGAGCATATCCTTCACACGGATGGGGTCACAAGTTCGAATCTTGTATCGCCCACCATCAAAAGCGCAGGTCAGAGGTCTTAAACCTCTGGCCTTTTTCTTTTTGACACCAAGGGTGACACCAAAACTGACACCAAAAACAAATCAAACTTTTCTAAAACGACATAGCCTACCTGCGGTTCTTTTGCTGCCTTCTTGCTCATTTTTAAATCGCGAATTTAGTATTTTCCCTGTTCAACCTTGTATATGACAATAAGAATTGTGGAGACAGGGACCCAACAAGCAGCATCACTACCTGCGCGTTTCGCCATTCGCGCCAGCTTTCGACATATATCGTCCATCTCTTGGTCAGTGTTTGGTCAGCTTCCGGTACTTACCCGCATGATGGCCAAATAGATAATCGGCCTCGCTCACATTCCAAACGGCTCGCGGCCGAAACCAGGGGAGGCCCATATGGACGAGATTGTCTGCGCAAACACCGCATTCCGCTACTGGCGCTGCCCGCCCCAGGTCCGCGGCCTCTACCCGCGCCTCCCAAGTTCCGAGGACGGCTGGCTTGCCCTAGCTCGATCGCCCTTCACAATCGATGTGCTCAAGACGCCGATAGTCACCACGACGGCGCCCGGTGGCGTTAACTACCATTCGGGATTACGAGCAACAATCCATTGCAAAGATGCTTCGGGGGCGGGCAATACGCTAGAAACCGCGATGGGCTTTAGAGTAACTAATCCACTTGCGACGTTATTTACCCTAGCTCGTTTTGTATCTCCAACCGATCTCGTCCTTGCGATGTTCGAATTCTGCGGGTGGTTCTCGGTCTTTGAGCCAACCGCCGTAGCCGAAGCAGAGCTTGGCAAAGCCGAAGACACCGCAGGAGATAACACCACCGAGTCCCTCTTTGAATTCGATGAAAACCAGGATGAAGCGCAGTGGAAACGCGTTTATGCACGCGTGAAAGTCAAAGAACAAGTAAATACAAAAGGGTCAAACAAGCAAAAGACGACTAAGGAAGTCACGAAACTCAAAGGTACCTCGCTCTGGATGAGGAAGCCACTCATCGAATTAAACGAGCTTCATGAGTACGCCACGAAGATGAAAAGCCGCAAGTGGGGTGCTAAATTCTACAAAGCCGCGCAGATGGTAACGGGTGTAGCAGCGTCTCCGCTTGAAGTTGCTGGAATTCTATTGTTGTCGCTTCCTCGCTCCCGTGGTGGCGCCGGCTTTAGGCATGTATATGTCAATGACTTTACACCGCTTACTGCATCGGCACAGAGCATTGCGGGGCAAAAAGCCTGCTACGGGGACATCGTGATTGTTAACCCAAACATAATGAAGGCAGGAATCGTGGAGCTTCAAGGAGAGGTCATCCACGGATCGGGAGCCGTGCTCGACCACGACGCCAAGCGTATGACGGCACTGCAAAGTATGGGGTATGACGTCTTCCTGGTTACGCACGACATGCTTAACGATACCGAGCAGCTTGATGCGATAGTGCGAAGTCTTTGCTCGCGCCTGGAATTGCGCTATAGGTGCAAAACTAAAGCTCAAAAGACAGCCGAAATGGAGTTGCGAGCCAACGTCCTATGCAATTGGCAGGAAATCGGTCGTTAGGCGGGTGCCCTGCCCACTTCCGGGCGCCCTCGGTCGGCTGCCTGCGATGCCGCCGCCACGAAACCGGCCCATCTACTACGTTTAACCCCGACCCCTCGACCATACCCCGTATTTCGCGAAAACCGCAGGCCGTCTACCTGCGGTTTTATTTTTACTCATAACGGCGTGGTCGGGGGATGCCGTCCAAACGTAGTAGATGGGCCGGTTTCGTGGCGGACGGTCCGCGGGGGGTGTTCCTATAGTTTTGTCAACTGGGAAATGCTCTCCGTGCGACCGAATCGCGGCATGCTGACGCCAAGCCATTAGGCCGGTGGGCTTCAGTCTGCTCGGTGCGTTTCGGCTAGGCTGCGTAAGGCACCCTGTCTCGCATGACCGCGTAGATGACCTTCAGTCTCTTTCGCGCCAGCGCCTTGAGCGCCTTGCCGTGCGACATGCCCCGCTCCCGGCACCTGGTGTAGTAGTCGCCCCATCTCCCCTCTGTCCGGGTAAGGCAGTTACATGAGAATATGAGCAGGTTCTTCAGCCTCTTGTTGCCTTGGCGCGATGCCGTCACCGAGGAGATCGAGGTTCCCGACTGGCGGTTGCGCGGCGCCAGGCCGCAGTACGACGCGAGCCTGTCGTGACTGGGGAAGTCTTCGATGTCGATGGAGATCGCAAGCTCGGAAGCGGTTTTGGGCCCGATGCCCGGCACCGTCAGGAGGCATCGGTAGGTATCGTCGCCCTCGAGCAGGGCGGAGATCTCCGCCGTGATCGCCTCGATCTCCGCCGAGTTCTCGGATATCCTGCGCGCGAGCAGTTTCACCGCCCGGTCCTCGGCGGCGACGACCGACGCATCCGGCCTTGTCGAGGAGGTTGTCGAGCGGACGAGGGCCTCGATCTTACCGCGCGCCGCCCCACGCGTGAGCGCCGCCGCCCTGCGGGGCCCGGCGTCGGCTACCGACCAGGCCCCGCCGAGGGATGCCATGAGCCTCAGCTGGGGCCCGTCGGACAGGTCGACCAGTGTCTCGAAGGCGGGGCACGATTCCAGCAGGATGCTGCGCAGCCGGTTCTTATTCCTAGTGTTCTCGCAGGTCAGAAAGTTCCTCTGGGCGGCCAGCGCCCTCGCCGCCGCAATCGTCGGACCCGGGTCTCCGACCGGCAGGAGCGCGTCGGGGATGCCAAGCGCCGTCTTCGCGATGACCATCGCGTCTCGCTCGTCGGTCTTGGCGTCGCCGGCGAAGAGCCTGGCGGCCCCGTGCGCCGCGAGTCCCGGCAGGTACGCCGCCGACATCCCGGCCGCCCTGGCGCGGGCGAGCGCGAGGGCGCCTATGTTGCGCGACTGGTCGACGACCACGAGCGCATCGGGGAAGCGGCCGAACAGCGAGTCCAGGTCGTCCTCCCTGTTCGCGACGGGGGTGCTCAACAGCACCTCGCCATCTCGAGTCGCGACGCATGCCCAGTGGGACGATTTCCCGACATCGAGCCCGATGACGGCTTCCGGCATTCTAATTGGTGCCACGGTGGTATCCTCCAATCGGTAGGCCGATCGGAACCCCTCCCCGCGACACCCACATTACCTGGCCGTGGCGCTTGCGCCCGGCAGTTTCCTATCAGTCGTCCGGAGCGGCGAGCGCCCCCGGTGGCAACACCCCCGGGCCCTCTACGGGGCAGGGGCAGACGGCCATCCGGAGGCGCCCGATCGGCGGCACCTCGGGGCTTGCCCGTATCGTAGGCAATGCGCCGAATGCTCGCCATCGAAATTTATCGATGGCCTATTTCAGACTGTAATGGGCGGTCCCCCGCACATAAGCCGATCACCCCGGAAGCGGTTCGATCCGAAGCCGTTGAGGCGAACCTCAGGTCCCTTTTCTGCGAGCGCCCAGGGCGCCACACGCGTGCACAGACTGTCGGTTCGACGTAGAAGCCTCAGCCGTAGCAACGGATTGCCCAGCGAGAGATCGCCGCGGGCGGATATTAAACTGCAAAGACGAGCGTCGGTAAGACACGCCGAGGTCGCCGCGGACGGGTTGATATAGGGAGAGGGCCTGACCCCATATCGTTGGGGCCAGGCCCGATTTTGCCTCTTGACAATGTCCTGCTCATATTAAAAGGAACGTCCCCAAGTGCCAAGGGTGTCCCCAACGACTAGTTGAATGGGGTCGGGATTGGAGCTGGGGAGGGAGCGGATTTCTAGCTCTATGCCGAGTTCTTGCAGCTCTTTGAAGGCGGCGACGTCTGTGTCGTCTACGGCAACTGTGGGCGTCGCGGGACGCTTGCCCTCCCCTGCTTGCATGTGACCGATACTGATCTTGGTAATGGGCACACCGCCCTTGACCAGCGCGAGCGCATCCGCGGGCGACGCCACCATGATGAGAATCCATTGGCGCGGCGTTGCGGTATGAATGATGTCGATGGTCCTTTGCACCGAGAAAAACCGCGTCCACACGCCCTCGGGCGCCGCGACCCTCATAGGCGCCCACTTGCGCGAATCCGCCGCAATCTCGTCGTTGACGATTAGGACGAGGTTGGAACCCATAGCCTCGTTCCACAGCTCGACGTCTTGCCCGTAAATAAACCGGTCATCGATACGCGTGAGAAGAATCTTGGGTTGAGCCATGGCAGTCCCATTCTGTTTGAGACTCGTAAGAGCGAGACATCACGTCTCCAATATTAGTGCATTTAAAGTGAGAAAAGCCGTCAGAACACTTGCACGGATATGCGATGTCCCGTATCATAGACAGCCGTTGACGCCTCAGTTGCGTCACCACATGGCCGCCAGCGTAGCTCAGTTGGTAGAGCACCGCTCTCGTAAAGCGGGGGTCACCGGTTCGAGCCCGGTCGCTGGCTCCATTGCACAAGATAGCCGCCTTCGGGCGGCTTTTTTGTTACCGATTTCAGGCGCACATCCGCCGGAATTCGCCCACTCGGTGGACTTCGGGTTTAATGCTTAGGGGCGGGGATTTACCAAAGTGAAATTTTAATGAAAAGAAACCCAGCTGCAACAATTGCCATGGCGAGGGCTCGAATTTGCCATATAGATCTAAAATAGTCACGATACCTTCTCTTTTGCTGGAACGATATATCTATACAAGGTTGTGAGCGGAAAACAAAAATACGTCGATTGCTATCCGACAAACGGGTCTGGAATTGCATTCACCGGCATTTCGGGGCAGATTGATACACATGTACGAAAGGGAACCTATGTGGTGCGTTGGGTTGGAGCTGCTGCAGGCCCGGTATGGATTGCGGTCTTGCGCCCCGATGTCCAAATAGGTTTCTCTCTCTAGACGGGAAGTTGCTCATGGACGCCATATATGACGGAGATGACTGGGTCGATCATTATACTTGGCGCCTGGTCGGCTCGAACGACAATGGGGATGTGGTGTTTGATGGACTATGTCCAAAGCATCTCCATCCTTTTGTCTCGTCGTTAATTGAGAGTTCCGCTCGTGTTGCCCCCTACAGCTCGGCATCGCTTCATGATACGGACGTTTTGAAGACCATAAGGGAATCAATTGACGATGGCACGATGAGCGGCCCGCTGTTTTCTCGGCTTGTGGGGCTAGATGAGATTGGCTCGAAACGACTGCTTGCGGGCGAAAAAGTGGAACTCACTTATCGGTCGATGATTTCAATCCTGCGGCTAGCCGATGTTCTTCGCAAATAAATCCAAGCAAAACGCCGCCGGCAACTCCCCTACTCAACAAAAAAGCCCCGCCAACCGCAATCCCCAAGGGAACCGCGATTAACGGGGCTCAAGCGCGCTCCTCAATGGAATCACGTCATCAGACGAGCAGCTCAGCCGAGCAGTGCGTTACTCCTCCCAGTAAGCGTCTGCAAGCAGCTTAAAGCAGATCTTCTTGACCGGCTGCGCGCCATCGCCCGGGAACTCGAGCGTGGGCATGTGAGGCTCGCCGGCAACGAACAGCGCGAACTTGTCGTCGGCAAGATCGCCGGCGATCGAGGCGTCTGAATCGACCAGGTCGTAGTCGTCCTTCTCGTCAAACTCCTGGACCAGCGTCAGGCTGCCCGTGGCGACCTTAAAGGCCTCGCGACCCTCGACGTCGATCTGCAGGTCGTGATAGCGCTGATGCGTCTCATAGTGGGCCTCGGCCTCCGGACGCGTCGTGGGGGCCATGACGTTCGCAAAGACCTTGTCGCCCAGAATCGGATGGCTGCCGACCTCGAGCTGCGCCGGGTCGTTCTCCTCGAGCCAGTCGATCAGCACGTCGAGGCCCTTGAGCATTCCGCGGTACTCCTCGATATCGCCCAATGCACCGTAAATCATCTAAATCCCCTCTCGGATCGCTTCTTTGGCGGCTACTCGGCAAACGCGTTACCGACGCTGTTGCCACCCACATACGTCTCGACCAGGGTAAGGTCGGGATTGAACACGACAAAGTCGGCATCGCGGCCGGGCATAATGCTGCCACACTTGTCGTCGGCTCTAACCATAAGCAAACAACCGATGCCGGAGCTGTCGCCCAAGCCCTTACAGCTCGGTCACGACAACGCCGTTGTAGACCTCGTCCCAACGGTCCATGACCAGATGGCCAGTCATGGGATCCATGGCATTGAGCTTACCGCAGGTGTTGGCGGTACGCAGCACCGTCTCGTCGTCGGCTCCGGCAGCAATCGCATGTGCGAAGCCGGCAATGGTCGAATCACCAGAGCCCGTGGCGTTAACGGCAGGGATATCGGGCGTCTTTGCGCGGAACGCACGGCCATTGTGGAAGCCAACGGAACCGGCAGCGCCCATGGACACGACGACCCAAGGGATATCGGAGAAGCGAGCGTCAGAGGCGAGCGCGGAACGGAGCTCGTCCACATCGTCGGTGGTAAAGCTCGTGCCCAGAAGGCCGTTAATTTCGGTCAGGTTAGGCTTAACCAGCTCAGGCTTGACCTCGGACTTGAGCGCAGCCTCGAGCGAGGCGCCCGAGGTATCGAGCAGCACCTTGGCGCCGGCGTTCTCTGCAATGCCCGTGATCTTGGCGTAGTAGTCCGCCTCGACGCCGCGGGGCAGCGAACCCGAGATGGTAACGACATCGGCCTTGCTCGCAAGCTCGGCGAACTTGGCGGTAAAGGCATCGAGCTCCTCGGGGGCAATCGTCGGGCCGCTCTCGAGCAACTCGGTCTGGTTGCCAGCATGAAGGATATTGAGGCAAATGCGGGTCTCGCCCTTGATGGGCACAAAATCATTCTTAATGCCGTTGGCATCCATGAGCTCGGCCATATAGGCGCCCATATGACCACCAAGCAAGCCGGTTGCCACGACATCGTCGCCCAGCTGGCCCAGGACGCGGGCCACGTTGAGGCCCTTACCGCCGGCGGTCTTTTCGGGCGTCACGCGGTTGACGTCGTCGATAATGAGCTCATCGAGCTGATAGCGCGTATCGACGGACGGGTTCATCGTAACGGTGAGGATCATTTCTAGCTCCTTATCTCGCAGGCTCCTTATGCCTTGCAAAACGAATTGGCTACATGCGACTACAGAATCTCGATTGTGAACGAGCGCACGATGGTTTCTTTGGGCTTGGCGATAAGGCAGCCGCGCTTGTGCTCAAGCACATCATCCTCATCGGAACAGGTCGAGAGGCCGCCCCAGGGCTCAACTGCCACAAAATCACCCTCGGGCTTGCTCCACACAATGAGGTACGGGAAGCCCTCAAAGCTCAGGCGAACGCCCTTGTCCTCGCCCTTCTTGGAAAGCGTGACCTGACGGCTCTCGAGCACGTCAAAGATGGTCTCCGCAAAATCGAAGAGCTCATGCGACAAAGGCAGCGTCTTTCCCACCATGGGGTTCTTGGAGCGCCTGTCCACATCAATCAATCCGGTCGAGGGAACGGCGGTGCAGAGCTCCGCAGCCTCGTCTTTCTCAAAACGCAACTCGTAGTCCGTATAGGACTCACCCTCGTCGAGCGGACACCTAAAGCCGGGGTGTCCACCGATAAAGAAAGGCATGTCCTCGGTGCCCTCGTTGGCAACCTCATAGGAGACGCGCACGGCGGCGTCCTCGAGCGTATAGCGGGCGACAAGTTTAAACGGATACGGATAATCGCTCAGCAGTGCAGCGTTATCCTCCGATGCCAGGCACATAGCCAGCTCGTTTGCGCTTTGGCTCAACAGCTTCCACTCCTGTTTGCGCGCAAACCCGTGGCGAGCGAGCTTTACATGATGCCCGGCAAATGTCATGGCGCTGTTGTCGCGCAAGCCTCCGCAAATCGGGAAGCAAATCGGTGCCTGGCCGGACCACACGGCGGGATCGCCCTGCCACAAATACTCGCGTCCGTCAGCCTCAATCGAGGTAAACGAGCCGCCGGCCGTGGAAACCTTGATAGAAATCGAATCGTTGGAAAGAGCGTATTCCATTATCCATCCTTTCGAACAACTGCTTTTTGCTCGCAAGAACCCGTCTCGGCCCTGACCAAAGGACAAACCCGCACGTTCATCGATGCGTCCGGTATCCCCGCCATGTAACGGGGTACCATACAGACATTGATGCAATTACAGCTGAAAGGCCTTCTTATGCGAACCATCATCCTCTACGCCTCGCGCCATCACGGCAATACGAAAAAGCTCGTGGACGCCATCGTCGAGGCGCACCCCGAGATCGATACCCTCGACGTGAAGTCACTCGGCAAAAACGAGTACCCCAACCTGCACGAATATCATCTAATCGGCGTCGCCACGGGCATCTATTACTCCGAGATCGACAAGGACATGGCACGCGTGCTCACTAACGTGCTGCAGCCGCAGGACAAGGTGTTTGGCCTTATGACCTACGGTGGCAAAAACAAGTGGTACGGCAAGGATATCGATGGCATCTGCCGCATGAGGCAGGCCATCTTTATGGGCGTCTACGGCTGCCCCGGCTTTGATACGTGGGGGCCATTCAAACTCACCGGCGGTGTCCAAAAGGGACACCCGACCGCTGAGGAAATTAAGGGCGCCGTCGACTTCTTCGACAAGATCGAAGACGAGTATGGCGACATCATCGTCGAAGAGTACGCCAAGCGCGAGAAGCGCCTAGCATACGAGAAAGAGCATCCTGCAGGAGGCCTCGTGGCCGGCGTTAAGCGCACGGCAAAGAAGATCGCTAACAAGCTGTAACTGTAAAGGTGCTTTTGAGCGTTTAACCCATACGGCGGGTCCGAGCAGATTCGGGCCCGCCGTCTTTTTCTATCGTTACTCGGTAAAGGCGTTGCCGACGCTCTGGCCGCCAACATACGTCTCGACGAGGGTGAGCTCATGGTCGAACACGACAAAGTCGGCGTCGCGACCCGGCATGATGCTGCCGCACTTATCCTCGATGTGTGCAGAGCGAGCCGGCACCTCGGTTGCCATGCGAATGGCGATATCGGCGCTGGCGATGCCCCAATCGACAATGTTCTTGACGCCCTGGGCAAGCGTGAGCACCGAGCCGGCAATGCTCTTGCCGTCGGCGAGCCAGCACAGGTTGTCCTTCATGATGACGTCCATGCCACCACTGGTGTAGCTGCCCTCGGGCATGCCGCCGCAGCCCAGGCAGTCAGTGATGAGCACCGTGTGTTGCCAGCCCTTTGCCTGCAGCAGCGCCTTGATGGCGGCAGGGTTAACGTGCTTGCCGTCACAGATGATCTCGGCGTAGGTCTCGGGCGTGGACATGGCAGCGCCCACGACACCGGGCTCACGGTGATGCAGCCCGCGCTGACCGTTATAGGTATGCGTAAAGCAGCTGGCACCGGCGTTGATGGCGGCGATGCACTCATCGTAGGTGGCGTCGGAGTGACCGATGCTGGTCACCACACCCTTGGCATTCAGAGCAGCCGCATAAGCAGCGGCACCGTCGCGCTCGGCCGCCATGGCGCTCTTGACGATGCGACCACCCGCAGCCTCCTGCCACTGATCGAAGACCTCCTCGGAGGGGTCGATAAGATAAGCGGGGTTCTGCGCGCCCACGTGCTTCATGGTAAAGAAGGGGCCCTCCAGGTAGATGCCCTGAATGCGAGCACCGCAGAAGTCGGGGCCGCGACCCTCGTCCGCCTGAGCGATGGCGGCGCAGGCGTCCTTGATCTGCTCGACGCCATCGGTGAACGTCGTGGGCAGCCAGCTAGTGGTACCGCGACGGGCGAGCTCGGTCGAGCTGATATCGATGCCCTCTGGATCGTTATCGGTAGTAGAGTGGTTATAGAAGCCATGGATGTGAGTATCGACCATACCCGGTGCGATCCACGATCCCGTGTAGTCCTTAATCTCGCAAGAGGGCTCGTCGGCCTGCCAGGCACCAAAGACGCCGTCCTCGACCATAAGATAGCCGCCCAGTTGCGGGCCTGCCGGCAAGAAGAACTTGTCAGCCTTAATTGCGTATGTGCTCATATGCACTCCTTGCTTCTTGAAGCAGTTGACCGTGGTGATACTTATACCCGGTCCATGTAAAAACAAAAAGCGCCCGCCCGCCGTTATGAGCGGACGGGCGCCCTTACAGGGGGACGCGATTAAGCGATGAAGGGGTGAATCGTCACGCCCTT
>CABUCA010000046.1 GCA_902489965.1 uncultured Collinsella sp. | reverse complement strand
CGGCCGAGCTGCCCTGCGGCTACTGGCTCATCGTCGCCGACGACGACGCCATCGCCGAGGGCGAGGCCGGCACCGCGCCGATCATGACTCTTGTGGGTGGCAGCGCCGTCACCGTCAAGCCCAAGGCCGCGACCCCCAAGGTCGCTAAGCACGTGCTGGAGGACAGCACCGCCGCCTGGCAGAAGGCCGCCGACGCCACGGTCGCCGACGACCTGTACTGGCGCCTCTCTGCCACGGTCCCGGCCGGGCTCACCGCCTACGACACCTATACGGTGCGGTTCGTCGACACCATGAGCGCGGGGCTCGACCCCTCCAAGGTCGCCGCGAGCATGCGCGTGTACGTGGCGGCGGGCGCCGAGGGCGGCTTCGACGCCGTCGCATGTGAGGGCGGTAACGCCAGCTCGACGCCGGTTAAAGGGTGGGCGGACATTACTTCACAGTGCAAGGTCTCGGTCGAGGGGTGCTCCTTCACCGTGCGCACCGGCGACCTGATTGCCGCGCTCGGCGGGGCCGACGCCTTCACCGCGGGCGCCCGCGTGGTCGCCGTGTACAATGCGCCGCTCAACAGCGCATGCAACCACGGCATCGCGAAGGGCAACCCCAACGAGGTCTACCTGCGCTACCCGCGCTCTCCCCTCGCCGACCAGTCCGGCGACGCCGGCTTCACCCGCACGCCGAGCGATGACGCGTGCGCCTACACCTGGGGACTCAGCCTCATCAAGCGCTCAAGCTCGGACGATAAGCCGCTCGCGGGCGCCAAGCTGCGCATTATCGATGACCGCGGGCACATTCTAACGACTGACGGCTCGTGGTCGACGGATGCCGACGCGTGCGTTACCACGGGCGCGGATGGCCATGTGGAATTGAGCGGTGTGGACGCGGGTGTCTACACCGTCGAGGAGGTCGCGGCTCCCAAGGGTTACACCGCCTTTGAGGGCAAACGTACGGTGACGGTTACGGCCGAGGGCCTGGACGTTAAACAGGTGGCGGCCGCGAAGCCCAAGGTGACTGTATCGGCCGAAAGCCCTCTGCGGGTTGATGCCGCCGATGCCGGGACGGGTTTAATTGAACTGTCGGTGCTCAACACCCCAAGTAGAGAAGCAAGTCGAGGCTTTATGCCCTCGACGGGAGATAGAACGTTGGTGCTGGTGGCGGTTTTGGCTGCCGTCGGAGTGGCGGCTATTGTTGTCGCGCTCGTCATCAAGCGGGGAGGAGGTCGCCGTGAAAAATAATTGCCTTCCATGCTCACTGGCGTACTGCCTCCGTAATGAGTGACGCGCAGGTCTACCGACCTGATGATCATTGGTTTTGAAAAAGTTACTAGAGAACCCTCCAAGAAAAGCGGGGCACCCGGTCGATATGACCGAGTGCCCCGCCTCGTTTGTTGTTGCAAAGTAACCTGACCCCTTTGCACCACCACAAAGGTGCCTGGCCCCTTTGTGGTGATCGGCTGCTAAGCGGTGGGAAGCTCTGGCGTGTTAGCCGGCTGCTGCGGCTTGAGGTGGGCGTTGTGCCAGATGATTTGGATGATGAAGCCGAGCATAAAGACAAAGGCCACGCCGCTGATGAAGCCGCCTACGAGGGGAAGCCCCGTGAGGGCGCCTGCGATTACGCCACCAGCGGCTGCCATGGCGTAGCGGTTCTGGCTGTGTCCGACCATGCGCGCGATCGCGCACCCTGCAAAGGCACTCGACACCAGCGCGATGCCAATAACACCGCACATGAGGGCTCCGGCAAGCGACAGACCAGCGATAGAGATAATTAGCAGTAGGACGGCGGGGACGATAGCAATCGTGCCCAGAAGACCGCTCACCCACAGGGGCATGGGGCGCTGGCGGAGCATACCGGCGGCGCTGGCAGTCGCACGCGGAAAGACGAGCTCGAGCAGCAGAGCGACAAAGCAGGTCGAGAGTGCCGCGGCGACGATACCGCCGATGACATCGTTAACGGTGGAAGTATCCTCGTTCTCGGTGCGGTCGATCTTGAGTGCGCCGACCTCGGCTCCCGCGGCGCGCTCGGGGTCCTCGGAGACGTGCGCGTTCACGGTGCCGGTGATATGGGCGTTCTTGCCCAGGATGAGCTTGTCGGCCCAAACCTCGACATCGCCCTCGACGGTGCCATCGATGGTCACCGTATCGCCCGCAAGCGCTGCCGACTTGGTGGAGCCTCGCAAGGCAACCGTCTCGCCTATCGCGTAGAAACAGTTGGCGGTGCTGTCGGAATTGAGAACGACATGCTGGCCAGCAACGGTCACGCTGCCATCAACCGTGGTCTGGGCGATATCAATCGTGCGCGCCGCAAGACGAATGGCGCCGCCCACCGTGCAGTCGCGAATTGAGAGGGTATCGCCCGCGGCGATGATATCGCGGTCGATGGACACATCATCCAAGTTGAGGGCCTGACCGGCCCAGTACAGGTCACCCTCAACGCCGGACGGATTGGCGTCATTGTCGGTCGCAAGTACGTTGCCTGCGGTGTCCGTGCCGGCGAACGACGCCGTGGGAAGCACGGTGATCGCCAGCGCGATGAGCGCGAATAGGATGGTGATGCGGCCCCATGCTTTACGGCGCTGGGTCAACGGGAATTGATTGCAGGGCATAGTGAATCCTTCGTTAGATACTCGGCATATATCTAACAGGGTACCCAACGCGTGGGCGCTCTAAAAGAACCTCTCGGTTGCATTTCGAAGGATGAGCCCGCGCTACCTACTTTTTGCGATGCAAAAAGCGCGCGATGTCTTCTTCGGTGGGGCTTTTGATGTCAAAGCGCAGCGAGAGCCAGCGCAGACCCATGGTCACGACAACGCATACGATCAGCGCGGCGACATTGCTCATGATGCCGCTCATAACGAGACACACGTAGCTTGTCGATCCGGCGATGGCAGCGATGGCATAAAAGTTAGTACGTTGGAAAATGCCCGGAACCACGCCCATAAAGCCGTCGCGCAACATGCCGCCGCCCACCGCGGTAAAAAAGCCCATCATGATGCACACCGCCGGTGCAAAGCCGTAGACCAGCGCCTTGTCCGCTCCGGTGGCGGCATAGATGCCGACCGAGATGATGTCGAGCAGGGGAATGAGTTTTTCGGGTTTGTCGACGATTGCCGGGAAAATGTAGATGATGGCTGCCGTGGCGATGGAAAGCGGCAGTGCCATCGGCTGGTTGAGGATGTAGACGTTGCCCACCTGCAGCGTCATATCGCGCAAAAGACCGCCGCCCAGACCGCAGACCACCGCGAGCGCGACCGCGCCCACCAGGTCGAGCTTGTGCTCGCGCGCAACCAGTACACCCGAGATCGATGCAGCGACAACAGCGAACATCTCGAGCCAAAACGGAATAGCGACCATGGCATCCGATGCATGTGAGGTAATGGTCATAGCGGCGACGACGGGCAAGATGGGGTCCTTTGGATTACGGATTTGGACAATGCCCGTACATAGTACATGTTCGGCGCCGATTGCGACCCTATTGCTCGGCAAACGGTCGGGACTGGATGCTGACATGGCATTGCTGGAATGCCAGGGATCCAAAACATGTACGTCACCCTCCAAAAACGGCATTTTTCGACATCTTTGGAGGCGGACGTACATGTTTGGATTGAGCTCACAGCATGAGTGAGTTGATTTACTCACATCCGGTATATTTCCCCACTTCAACGGACATAAGAGTTGGATACCGGCTCAGAGCGAGAGGCCCTCAATGGATACCCCTGTTCTCATTTCGCATAAAACCGCATGGCTTGTCCATCATGCACCCCAGAATTTGGTTCAGTCTCTTGCGCGGCACGACTACCAGATAGGCGCACAAGGCATCTCCACCCAGCAACGTGTTGCACGCATACGACAGGCTCTTACCGACTGCGGCATTCCGTCCGATATGCTTAAGACTATCGATATCGCGGTTGTATTCGAATTCGAGCGAATTCGTACCAAAGGCGTCGTTTGTCACATTCTTGGACAAAATCTTCCCTACGAGCATATTAACGAGTTGACGCCCGGAATCTTCATCACCGACGAAGCCTTCACCTTTGTGCTCGCTGCCGAGTGGATGGATAGGGTCGAATATCTCGAATATGGCTATGAAGTTTGCGGCGATTATCGCATGAGGCTCAATCCCGCCGACCCTTATACCGGGCAACCAGCCACTACCTCCAAGGATGAAATAACCAAACTGCTCGATCGGCACCCCGGCAAACCCGGTGCCACACGTGCACGGCTCGCGCTCAGGCACATCTACGATCACTCGGCCTCGCCTATGGAGACCGCTTCGGCAATCGCCCTCTCGCTCCCAACAAGCGAAGGCGGCGTTGGTATCCGAGGTATCGAACTCAACAAACCGCTCGAGATCCCTCAACGTCTCTGGCATTGCACAAAAGCCCGAACACTCAAAATCGATGCTCTCATTACCTATAAGCGCAGGGAGCTCGGTATCGAATATAAGGGCGGTTTTCACGATGAGTTCGAGCGCAAGGGGGCAGATGCGGAACGAGAGGCCGTTCTCTCCCAAATGGGATATCGAATCGTTACGCTCACTTCGGCTCAGTTCGGCAGCCAGCTCGCCTTTCACCGCGCCATGAACAACATTCGCGAAGCACTCGGCATGCCTCGCTGTACCGACACCGGGTACCAGCGAGAGCAAAACGAACTACGCAAGGCGCTTATCCGCAACTGGAAGGGCATGCGAGACGAAGAGGCACCTTCCGAATAGTGCCACTCCCGTGAACTCAATCCAAACGTGTACGTCAGCCTTCAAAGATGTCGAAAAATGTCGGTTTTGGAGGGTGACGTACATGTTTGGGGAAGCGTGGGATCGAGACGTATTTCGATAACAAAAAAGCCCCATTGCTGGGGCTCATACCATCTAATGGCGGAGGAGGAGGGATTCGAACCCTCGTGACCTTATACAGGCCAAACGGTTTTCGAGACCGCCGCATTCAACCACTCTGCCACCCCTCCGCGTGGGGTAAAAACAAAGCAGGCTCAAAGGCCTGCTTTGGAATTAACTGGCGGAGAGTCAGGGATTTGAACCCTGGAGACGCTTTTGACGCCTACACGATTTCCAATCGTGCTCCTTCGGCCACTCGGACAACTCTCCGTTAAATGCGAAAGTTAGTATACACGAGGAATCGCAAGGTGCAAGCCGAAAACTTAGCATTTTTTAAAACGCTTGGCCGCACTTGGCGTTGCAGTGGGGTTTGAGGTGCCAAAAAACGGCTTTCGACCAGCGTGGTTGATCAACTCAATTGTTCAAAAAGGGTATTCATAAGCGACTTGGCAATGAATTTAAAAATCTTTGGGTGGTGCTGTGGGCCACTGGTATGCATTTTGCGACCACAGCCTTGTGCCCGTTGACCTGCGGCTTGGCTCAGCTTGTCCCCGCGGCACCGTATCTTGTCCACAAATCCGTCAAGCATTTGGTCGGCATTTGGTTGGAATGCGCATGAAACACCGTGCGAGTATGGGCATATGTGGAGGTCATGAGGTTGTAGCTGCATATTCTTGCAGCCTAGGAGGTTGAAAGATATTATTACCAAGTCTTTTCCTGCTTCAGGCGCACCTTCACGACCTGAAGCCACATTTGCCCAGAGGAGGTGACAATATGAAGGCTTATGAACTGCTGTTCTTTGTTGACCCGTCGCTCGACCCCGAGACTCGTCTCGCTGTTATGAAGCGTATCGATACCACGATCGCTGAGGGCGCTGGCAAGGTCGACTCCGTTGACGAGTGGGGCAAGCGCAAGCTCGCCTACGAGATCAACGACCTCACCGATGGTGACTACACCCTCATCAACTTCCACGCAGATCCTACCCAGATCGCCGAGCTTGATCGCGTCCTGCGCATCACCGACGCTGTGGTCCGCCACATGATCGTCCGTCGCGACGACCAGGAGTAAGACTGTCGTTTTGGACTGGGCTTGTGCCCCAAGAGGAAGTAGTGAGTTATGAGCATCAATCGAGTGAACATCACCGGTAACCTCACCCGCGATCCCGAGCTGCGCGCCACCGCCGGCGGAACCCAGGTTCTGTCCTTTGGCGTTGCCGTGAACGATCGTCGCCGCAACGCGCAGACTGGCGAGTGGGAGGACTATCCCAACTTTGTCGACTGCACCATGTTCGGCACCCGCGCCGAGGCCGTGAGCCGTTTCCTGGCAAAGGGAAACAAGGTCGCGATCGAGGGCAAGCTGCGCTACAGCTCTTGGGAGCGCGACGGCCAGCGCCGGAGCAAGCTTGAGGTCATCGTCGATGAGATCGAGTTTATGAGCTCCCGTGGTGGCCAGGGTGGCTACGATCAGGGCGGTTACGCCCCCGCAGCTCCCGCGCCCGCAGCACGTCCTGCCGCGCCGGTGGCTACGCCGCCCGCGGTCGACGTCTACGATGAGGACATCCCGTTCTAGGGGTTGTTCACCTATTTTTGAGTGAGAGGCGGCTTCGGTTCGCCGAAGTTGCCAAATGAAAGGTATTTTGACATGGCTAATGATTTTTCTGCACGTCAGCCGCGTCGTAAGTACTGCCAGTTCTGCAAGGAGAACACTGAGTTCATTGACTATAAGGACACTCAGCTTCTCCGTAAGTACATGACCGACCGTGGCAAGATCAAGCCCCGTCGCGTCACTGGCGCTTGCACGCAGCATCAGCATGACATCGCCAACGCCATCAAGCGCGCCCGCGAGATGGCTCTCCTGCCGTACACCGTCCCCGTGGTTTCCTCTCGTGGCAACCGCGACCGCGGCTAAGAAGGGAGACGCATCATGAAGGTTATTCTTCTCGATGAGATCAAGGGCAAGGGCGGCGAGGGTGACGTCGTAGAGGTCGCTCAGGGTTACGCTGAGAACTTCCTGTTCCCCAAGAAGCTCGCTGTTGCCGCCACCAAGGGCAACCTCAAGCAGCTTGACGAGCGTCGCAACAACATCGCCAAGCGCGAGGCCGTCCGTCTGGCTACCGCCAACGAGACCAAGGCTGCCTTCGAGGGCAAGACGGTCACCGTTGACGTCAAGGTCGGCGACGAGGGCATCCTCTTTGGCTCCGTTACCGCCGCTATGGTCGCTGACGCCATCAAGGCTCAGCTCGGTATGGACATCGACCGCAAGCGCGTCGAGCTCGGTAAGCCCATCAAGGTTGCCGGTGCCCACACCGTTGCCATCTCGCTGTACCGCGAGATCAAGGCCGAGGTTGTCGTTCTCGTCGGCGTTACCGCCGAGGAGCTCGCTGCCGAGGCTGAGGTCGAGGAGGCCGCTGAGGTCGCCGAGGCCGAGACCGCCGAGGTCGAGACTGAGGCTGCTGCCGAGTAGCATTTGCTGCAACGCAACAATCTTGTTCTAAGAAGGGCGCTCTGGGAAACCAGGGCGCCCTTTTGTTTTTTGCGCTGAGTGAGTGTCATGGTGAACGTTGCGTCGAAGTCCTATATACAGGACCGTTCATCCGTTTGGTTCGGTGGTGATTGGCGGCGCGCGGCGCGTTTTGGGACCGTGGCTGATACTATGGATGCTCGCAAGCGATATGAATGAGGATGCTCATGGCATATGACGATAGGGAGACGGGGCTGACGGTCGAGGACCGCGGCTCAAAGTTGGGTCTTCCCCAAAACCAAGATGCAGAGGCCAATGTACTGGCCGCTATGCTGCTATCGCCCGAGGTGGTCGAAGAGGCCCAGGTCGAGCTGCAGCCCGATGATTTCTACCGGCCCATTCATAAGACCATCTACACCGCGATGGTCGATATGTACAACAGCCGCATTCCCATCGACTCCATCTCGCTGATCGATTACCTGCGAAGCATCAACAAGCTCGATGCCGTGGGCGGCGAGGCCTACATTTTGGAGCTGATGGGTCAGACTCTGTCGCTCGTGAACTGGCAGCACCATGCCGCCATCGTTCGTCGCGATTCGATGCTGCGCGAGCTGATCGGCGCCACCAACGAGATCAACGCGCTGGCATATAACGCCCCCACCGACACCAAAGAGGTCGTGGAGCTAGCCGAGAGCAAGCTGCTCAAGGTCACGGCACGCGAGGTCAAGTCGAGCTACAAGACGCTGACCGAGTTTATGGTTGAGGCCTATAACGAGGCCGAGGAAGTGTGCCAGGCCGGTGGCCAGGCTGCGGGCGTGCCCACGGGCTTCCCGTCGCTCGACCGCATGCTCATGGGTTTTCGCGAAGGCCAGCTCATCATCATCGGTGCCCGTCCTGCCGTGGGTAAGACGTCGTTCGCTCTGAATCTGGCGCTCAACGCTGCCGCTGCTGGTTATACCGTCGGCTTCTTCTCGCTGGAGATGTCGGGCAAGGAAATTGCCCAGCGTCTGATTTGCGCCTACGCCATGATCTCGATCAGTGACTTCCGCATGGGCCGCATTAGCCCCGAGCAGTGGGCCAATATTAACGAGGCTACGCAGACCTTGTCCAAGCTCGATATTCTGATTGACGATACGCCCGGCACCACAGTGACCGAGATTCGCGCCAAGAGCCGCCGTATGCTCCATAACAAGGAGAAGGCAATCATCATCCTGGACTACCTGCAGCTGGTGAGTCCTCCGCCGGGACGCCGCTCCGAGAGCCGTACCGTCGAGGTTTCGGAGATGTCGCGTGGTCTGAAGATCATGGCCAAGGAGCTCAAGATCCCGCTCATCGCGCTGTCGCAGCTCTCGCGTCAGGTCGAATCCCGTACCGGCAAGCGCCCGCAGCTTTCCGACCTTCGTGAATCGGGCTCCATCGAGCAGGACGCCGATATCGTCATGTTCTTGGACCGCTCCGCCGACGAGGCCGAAGCCTCGCGCGACGATCGACCCGACGAGGGCGTTACGCGCATCGTCGTGGCCAAGAACCGTTCGGGCCCGATCGGCGACGTCGACCTGATGTTCCTGCCGGCATCCACCAAGTTCTATGAGCTTGATGGGGCACATGCCGAGGAGTAGGACAGGCGCCCGTTGCACGGGTATACTGGGAATGTTTTGTGCTTCTGCGTGCCGGCGTGGCGCGTAGACAGTCCATGAATGTAAGGAGTAAACATGCCGTCAACCGTTTTGGTCGGTGCCCAGTGGGGCGATGAGGGCAAGGGTAAGATTTGCGACCTGGTCGCCGGCGACTTCGATGCCGTCGTGCGCTACTCGGGCGGCAACAACGCCGGTCACACCATCGTCGTCAACGGCAAGAAGTACGGCCTGCACCAGGTGCCTTCCGGCATCATGTATTCCGACCACGTGTCGGTGATCGGTAACGGCTGCGTCGTCAACCCCAAGGTTGTCCTTGAGGAGATCGATATGTTCGAGGCCGACGGCATCACCACCAAGAACCTCAAGATTAGCGGCAACGCGCATGTCATCATGCCGTACCACATCGATCTGGATGGCGCCTTTGAGCAGAAGCTCGGCAAGAAGAACATCGGTACCACCAAGCGCGGCATCGGTCCGTGCTATCAGGACAAGATGGCCCGCATTGGCCTGCGCATGCAGGACATGCTGGACGAGGCGCTGTTCCGCGACAAGCTGGAGACCGCTCTCGCCCGCGTGAACCCCGAGCTCGAGCTCATCTACAACCTGCCCACCTACACCGTGGACCAGATTTGCGACGAGTACCTGCCGATGGCCGAGCGCCTGCGTCCCTACATCACCGAGACGAGCCTGCTGCTCAACAACATGATCGATGAGGGCAAGAACCTGCTGTTTGAGGGCGCCCAGGCGACGCTGCTCGACATCGACCACGGCACCTATCCGTACGTGACGTCTTCCAACTGCACCGCCGGCGGCGCCATTACCGGCTCCGGCGTGGGCATGAAGAACGTCGACCGCGTGCTGGGCGTCATGAAGGCCTATATCACCCGCGTCGGTTCGGGCCCCATGCCCACCGAGCTTTCCTATGAGTCCGAGGCTGGCCACACGCTGACCGAGGAGGGCTATGAGTACGGCGTGACCACCGGTCGCCGTCGTCGCTGCGGCTGGTTTGACGGCCCTATCGCCAACTATGCCTCGCGCGTCAACGGCCTCACCGACATCGCCGTGACCAAGCTCGACGTGCTTTCGGCCTTCGACACCATCAAGGTGTGCGTGGCCTACGACGTCGATGGCGAGCGCTATACCAGCGTGCCCGAGCATCAGGTGCGCTTTGAGCATGCCAAGCCCATCTACGAGGAGCTCCCTGGCTGGAAGTGCGACATCACCGGTTGCCGCAGCTTTGACGAGCTGCCGCAGGAGGCTCAGGACTACGTGGCGTTTATCGAGGATCTGGCACACACCCGCGTGACGTTCATTGGCGTTGGCGCTGGTCGCGAGCAGATCATCAACCGATTCTGGAAGTAATCGGGACTATTTGGTTATTGCGATATACCCCTTTGCAGCCCAAGCGGGCGGCCGAGGGGTATATTTGCTTGCAAAGGGCTCGCGCGGAGCGAGCCGTTAATCCATAGAGGAGGCACCCTTGAAGGCGGACACTCAAACCATCGACATCCTGTTGTTGGGCAGCGGCGGCCGTGAGCATGCTTTGGCAGCTAAGCTCGCGGCATCACCGCGCGCCGGCAAGCTCTACATCGCGCCGGGCAACGGCGGCACCGCGAGCTGTGGCGAGAACGTTGTTCTCGACGACTGCGATCCTGCGGCCGTGGCGGCGTTTGCTCAGAGCCACGGATGCGGACTCGTGGTAATTGGCCCCGAGGCTCCGCTCGTGGCGGGCGTGGCCGACGCCGTGCGCGCGGCGGGTATTCCCTGCTTTGGCCCGGGTGCCGAGGGCGCTCAGATGGAGGGCTCCAAGCTGTTCTCCAAGCAGCTCATGGAGCGCGCGAACATCCCGACGGCCGCCTATGGCTCGTTTACTGACGAGGCCTCGGCTCTCGCCTACGTGCGCGAGCAGGGCGCCCCGCTGGTCGTGAAGGCCGACGGCCTTGCCGCGGGCAAGGGCGTTATCGTGGCGACCGAACTTGAGCAGGCCGAGAAGGCCGTGCGCGAGTGCTTTGGTGGCACCTTTGGCGATGCCGGCAACACCGTGGTTATCGAGGAGATGCTGACCGGCCCCGAGTGCTCGCTGCTGGCCTTTACCGACGGCAAGACCGTGCGTCCCATGACCACCTCGCAGGACCACAAGCGCGCGCTCGAGGGCGACAAGGGCCCCAACACCGGCGGCATGGGCGTCTACAGCCCGGTGCCCATCGTGACCGACGAGGAGCACGCCACGATGGTGGCGGTCATGGAGCAGACCGTGGCCGAGCTTGCTGCCGAGGGTATCGACTACCGCGGCTGCTTGTACGGCGGCTTTATGCTCACGCCTGCCGGCCCCAAGGTGCTGGAGTTCAATGCCCGCTTTGGTGATCCCGAGACGCAGGTCGTGCTCCCGCGCCTTAAGAACGACCTGGTCGAGGTCATGCTGGCTTGTGCCAACCGCGAGCTCGATCAGATTGAACTCGATTGGCGCGACGAGTGGGCCGTGGCCGTTGTCCTGACGAGCGCGGGTTATCCCGGAAGCTACGAGAAAGGCAAGGTCATCACTGGCATTGAGGATGCCGAGGCCATGGAGAACGTGACCGTGTACCACGCGGGCACTGCCGTGGTGGACGGCCAGCTCGTGACCAATGGTGGCCGCGTGCTTGCCGTGACCGCTCTGGGCGACACGTTCGAGAACGCTCGCAACCTTGCCTACGAGGCCTGCGAGAAGATTGATTTTGAGGGCAAGACCCTGCGTCACGACATCGGCCTACGCGCGCTGCGCGGTCGCGACGCCTGGGATGCCTAAAATCCGAGAGGAATGAGACGGATGGACGAGAAGAACGAAGAGCTCGTGGACGCGCAGATCGTCGAAGAGGACAGCCGCATGTATGGGCACGCCGAGGGCGAGCCGGGTGGCGAGGTCGCTGACGAGCCGGCGCTGGTGCTGGGCGACGACGACCCGCACGATGCCGAGCTGCACGAGAAGATTCTTTCGGAGGAGTGCGCCTGGAAGGGCAAGATCCTTGACGTCCACCGTCTTGAAGTTGAGCTGCCCAACGGTCACCGCAGCGCCCGCGATATCGTTCGCCATCCGGGCGCGGCGGCCGTTGTGGCGCTTACCGAGAGCGGCAAGATCGTACTGGTGCGTCAGTACCGCACCGCCATCGACCGCGTGACGGTCGAGATTCCCGCCGGCAAGCTCGATCCAGGCGAGGACCCGCTCGATTGCGCCAAGCGCGAACTGCATGAGGAGACGGGCTTTAGGGCCGGTCGCATTCGCTTTTTGACGTCGATTGTCACGTCCTGCGGTTTTTGCGATGAGATCATCCACATCTACTTGGCTACCAAGCTCGAGTTTGATGCGCCCAACCCCGATGATGACGAGTTTGTCAACGTGGACCTGGTGCCGCTGCACGAGCTGATTGACGCCGTGCTCGACGGCAAGATCGAAGACGCCAAGACTGTCGTGGGCGCCTTAGCTTGCGACAGCATCGCGCACCGCCTTGGGGGCACGGAGCTTTAACGAGTGGGGATAGCCCTGGGACAAGTACTACTGATTGCTTTGTCCCAGGGCCTTACGTTGCTGATATTTCTTTGAGGATCACATGCTGAAGAGGTTTCTTTCTTACTACAAGCCCCAGATGGGGCTTTTTGTTGCTGATACTGTTTGTGCTCTGGTGCTTGCCGCCATTGACCTGGCGTTCCCCATTATCCTGCGCAATTTGACCGGCGGGCTATTTACTCAGGGTCAGGCTGCCATTATGCAGGCGCTCGGCATGATCGCGGTGGGCTTGGTGCTGATGTATGCCGTCCGCTGCGCCTGCCGCTATTTTGTGAGCTATTGGGGTCACGTGATGGGCGCGCGTATGGAGTCCAAAATGCGCGAGGACCTGTTCGACCAGTATGAGCGCTTTAGCTTTGCATACTTCGACCGCAACAGCTCGGGCGACATGATGAGCCGCGTGGTCAACGACCTGTTCGATATCTGCGAGGCGGCGCATCACGTGCCCGAGTGGATCATCATCTGCGGCATCGAGATTATCGGCTCGTTTGTGATCCTCTTTACCATCGCCCCGGTGCTGGCGCTTGCCATGGCTGTGGTGACGGCGGCGTTTGCAGTCATCATGTTTTGGCAGAACATGCGCATGCGCGAGGTCTTTAGCGACAACCGCAAAAAAATTAGCGGCATCAATGCGCAGCTGCAGGATTCGCTGGCGGGTATGCGTGTGGTCAAGAGCTTTGCCAATGAGGAGACCGAACGCTTCAAGTTCCGCGCCTCCAACAATCGCTACCTTTCGTCCAAGGAGAACATGTATCACGCCATGGGCGTCTACACTGCGACGTATGGCCTGCTCTCGGGCGTGCTGTACGTAATCGTGGTGCTGCTGGGCGGTTGGCTGGTTGCCCAAGGCCAGCTGCAGGCGGTCGATATGGCGACCTTTGCACTCTATATTTCGCTGTTCTGCACGCCGCTCGAGACGCTCGTCAATTCGGCCGAAACGTATCAGAAGGCTATCGCCGGCTTTAAACGTATGGACGAGGTGCTCTCGACCGCGCCGGATATCCAGGACAAGCCGGGCGCTACGGATCTGCAGGTGACTGCCGGCGCCGTGGAGTATCACGACGTGTGCTTTAACTACGAGGATGTTGAGCTGGGCGAGGGCGATGCCGACGAGCGTCCCGTTATCGACCATATGGACCTGTCCATCAAGCCTGGGCAGACCATCGCTTTGGTTGGCCCCTCGGGCGGCGGCAAGTCCACGACCTGTTCGCTGCTGCCGCGCTTTTACGACGTTGCCGCCGGATCTATTAGCATCGACGGCCAAGATGTGCGTGACGTGACGCAGCAGAGCCTGCGTCGTGCCATCGGCCTGGTGCAGCAGGATGTCTATCTGTTTGACGGTACGATTGGCGAGAACATCGCCTACGGCAAGCCGGGCGCTACGGCGGAAGAGATCGCCGAGGCCGCCCGTCGCGCCAACATCGATGCCTTTATCGAGTCGCTTCCACAGGGCTATAACACGGTCGTGGGCGAGCGCGGCAGCCGTCTTTCGGGCGGACAGAAGCAGCGTGTTGCCATCGCGCGCGTGTTTCTCAAGAACCCCAAGATCCTGATTCTGGACGAGGCGACGAGCGCTTTGGATAACGAGAGCGAGGAGGCGGTCCAGGAGTCGCTCGAAGAGCTGGCACGCGGCCGTACCACAATCATCATCGCCCACCGTCTCTCGACCATTAAACACGCCGATGAGATTGCGACCGTTGAGCATGGTCGCGTTGTGGAACGTGGCACGCATGAACAGCTTCTCGCCCGTGGCGGCACCTATGCCCGTTACTATCGAATGCAGTTCGAAGGTGCGCGTGCGCACGAGCTCGACTGATTGATATGACAGGAAGTTTATGGCTGACAAGAACCCTTTGACTCCGGAAGAAGTGACGGAGTTATTCTCCGAAATCGATGCATCCGGCGTCTTGGATCCTACGCTCGCCAAAAAGCGTACCGAGCGCATGCGTGAGAAGGAGGCTGCGGCCAAGCGCGGTGACAAAGCGGCGCTAGCGCAGCTGCGCAGCGAGGACCGCGCGAGCCAGGCAAAACATATCGACCCGCTGTCCGAGGACGATCCTTCGGGCTCGCAGGTGAGCCATACCATTACAAAGACCGCGATGGCCGTGGTCATCGGTATTTTGGTGCTGATCGTGGGCATGCAGATTGGCTACGGCGTGATGCGCCGTCTGAATACCGCCAACCTGTCCGAGAGCGTTTCGGTTGATACCGTTTCGACCGCGCTCAAGGGTGGACTTGAATGGGGCAACGGCTTTACGCAGTTCCCGCTCGACTTTACCGTCGATGAAGCCGATGAGCGTACGGGCACGGTCGAGGTGACGGTGTTGGACACATCGTCTGCCAACGAGCTCGAGCTGCTGTCCAACGGGCAGATCCAGGCCGCGGCGCTTGCGACCAACGCGCTGCTCAACGATAAGATCGACCGCGTGGTGTATAACGTTCACGCCTATATCGACGAGGATAGCAACATTCAGCACGATTCCTTCTTTGGCATGTTCCCCGCGCGGGGCCACCAGAGCGCCATTTTGACGTTCGTGTGGACCAAGAGCTCATCCAACGCCACGAGTGTCGACTGGAAGATGCGCATCGTGAGTATGGATGACACCATTGCCGAGCGCATTCAGAAGCAGGTGAACTCGGTGTCGTCGTTGATTGAGGACCCGGTGGTGAGCCAGACCAAGATTGACGAGGAAAAGGCCGAACGTGACCTGGAGCATCGTCTGCATGGCCGCGAGATTTTCCGCGGTGGCAAGCCCGATCGCACGCCGTCCGAACTGCTGGAGCAGGACAAGAAAAAATAAGACGCCATCATCCCGCGTGAGCCACAAGCCCCGCGGGATGATTTTTTAATCCCCATTACAGTTTGAGTCGTCCGAAAGGGCGGCTCTTTTCCGTTGCACGGTTATACGATTGAGCCGTACCGGTGGTCGCTGGCCGACCGCCCCGGACGGCCGTCAGCCCCTGCCCCGCAGAGG
>CABUCA010000045.1 GCA_902489965.1 uncultured Collinsella sp. | reverse complement strand
GGGGCGGTTCCCCATATTATTAATGACGTCGACAGGCGGGGTGGTTCCCCGCGTACGTGCCATCTGAGTAACCGAGGGGAGGGCGCACATGGGAATGACGGGTGCATACGAGCGCAATCTCGATGCAAAAGGTCGTCTATCCCTGCCTGCACCCCTTCGCGAGGAGCTTGGAGAGCACGTTCGCGTGTTCAAAGCCCTGGATGTCGATGCTCTGTACGTGTTCTCTGCCGAGGCCTTCGATAAGTGGGTCGAAGGACTCTTCGCGGGTCGTGAGGGCCACGAGGGTTTTAACCCGCGTGACATCAACGACCAGAAGCTCATGAGGGCGATCAACAAGCGCACCACGTCGATGGATGTGGACAGCGCGGGTCGTATCGGTCTTTCTGAGTCTCTCCGCAAGCAGGCGAACCTCGACCGCGAGGTCACGGTTGTGGGCAACTACGACCACCTTGAGGTTTGGGACCGCGCTACGGCCGATGAGGACGATGACGACGAGGCCCTGCTGGACCTCTTCTTCTCGTAAGGGCAAGGCACGAGTAACGGATGGAGCGTGGGATCTTGACACAAGAATATCGGCATGAACCTGTCATGCTCGGCGAAGTGCTTGAGTCGCTGCAGCTAAAGAGCGGCTCCGTCGTCTGCGACTGCACCCTTGGCGGTGCCGGCCATTCGGTAAAGATGGCCGCGCAGGTGGGGGAGACCGGCCTTTTGCTCGGCGTCGATCAGGACGACATGGCCCTCGAGGCCGCTGGCGCCCGTCTGGACCGCGAGGTTCCCGGCGTACCGCACCAGCTGCTGAAGGGCAACTTCGGCGACTTGGACGAGCTGCTTTGCTCGGCCGAGGTGCCCGGGGTCGATGGCTTCCTGTTCGACTTGGGCGTTTCGTCGCCGCAACTCGATATCCCTGGCAGGGGCTTTTCGTACAACGAGGACGCCCCATTGGACATGCGGATGGATCCGGGTAACAACACCTTAAACGCAGCTGAGGTCATCAACACCTATAACGAACACGACCTCGCCCGGATTCTACGCGTCTACGGCGAAGAGAAGTTCGCCTCGCAGATCGCGCGCGAGATCGTGCGCCGCCGCGAGCAAGAACCGATCGAAACCACCGGCCAATTTGTCGAGATCATCAAGGCGGGTATCCCGGCTGCCGCTCGTCGGCATGGCGGACACCCGGCCAAGAAAAGTTTCCAGGCCATTCGCATCGAGGTCAATCACGAGCTCGATGTGCTCGAGAGAGGGCTTGATGCCGCCACCAGGTGGCTCAACCCGGGCGGGCGTATTTGCGTCATCTCGTATCACTCGCTCGAGGACCGTATCGTAAAGAACCACTTTAAGGAGATGAGCCAGGGGTGCACGTGTCCGCCGGAGATTCCGGTGTGCGTGTGCGGCAACGTGCCGATACTCAAGGTCATCACTCGCAAACCCTTGGTTGCCCAGCCTGATGAGGTTGAGCGCAACCCTCGGGCGAGATCAGCCAAAATCCGCGTGGCGCAGCGTCTGTAGGCGCGACCGCGCGATATTGGACCTCCCGCTCGCACCATAAACGAAGCTTAAACACACTACCAACGTACTCGGGATGGGAGGCGGCATATCATGGGCTACAACACTTCAAGCGCAGCACTCGCCTATGATATGAACGCCATGCCCGCCTATCGTGAGACGCCGCAGGCCCCCGTTGCTCCCCGTGAGCAGCGCACGCCGCGCTTTGATGTCTACACGGGCGCGGGCCGTCAGGCAAACCAGGCGGTAAGCCCGGTTTTCATGAGCGTTCTTAAAACGTTTTGCATCATTGCGGCTATCTTCATGACGATCGGCGTCGCCCGCGTGGCGCTCGCCGGCGTTACGGCCCAGGTGCTCAACAGCAACGCCGAGCTTACCAACACGCTCGAAAAGGCGACCGATGAGAGCTCCGACCTGGAGGTCATGCATTCGGTCTATGGCGCCGACACGCGCATTCGCGACCTTGCGGGCGCTTATGGCATGGTGGAGCCCAGCGAGAGCGTTACACTTGACTTTTCGCAGGATGCAGCCGCGGGCGCCAACGCGACCGCGACCGCTCAGTAGCAAGACGGTAGCTGAGTATGACAAATGACTATCGCCGCGGTTCCGATGGGGGCCGCGGTTCTGGACGTCCCTCGTCGCGGGGACGTTCTGGTTATCAAGGAACGGGTCGGCAATCTTACAACGCCGGGCAGTCCCGTGGCAACGACCCGGCGTCGCGACTTCGCGGCTCGGGCGGCCCTCAAGTGCATAACACCAGGTCGCGCAAGAGTTCGTCGACCGAATGGCTCACAGGCGCGCCTCTGCCTCGCCGCAAAGCCGTCATGGGATTCATTGGGCTTGGCTTGGGCTTGGGCGTCTTTCGCCTTGCCGACTATCAAATTGTCGAAGCCGATAAACTGCGCGAGCGTGCCGATGCGCGCCGCCTGCTTGCGCAGACCCTCTATGCCAAACGCGGCACCATCTACGACCGCAACGGTAACGTGCTGGCGTCGTCGGTCGAATGTCGCAACATCGCCGTGAACCCGCAGCTTGTCGAGGATGTTGACAAGACGGTGTCGGCGCTGGTCAAGGCAACTGGAATCGATAAAAAGACCTGCCGCAAGCTCGTCGAGTCCGATGGCACCTGGGTGTATATCAAGCGCCAAGTGGACGAAGACGATGCTGCGGTGCTGGAGAAGAAGAACCTGCCCGGCGTGCTTTTTGAGCAGGCCATGAAGCGCGTATATCCATACGGCAATCTGGCATCGCAGGTGCTGGGTGTAGTGAATGTGGACAACGACGGCTTGACGGGTCTCGAAAAGCAATACAACAAGCTTCTGACCGGCACGAACGGTTCTCTCGTGCGCGAGCGCGCGAGGGACGGCAGCTATATCGCGGGCGGTGCCTATAAAAAGGTGGCCGCGGTCGACGGCGTTGATATCGTGACGACGCTCGACGTCAATATCCAGCGTGCGGCTGAGGATGCTCTGGCAGAGGCTGTCGAGAAGACAAAGGCCAAGAACGGCTCGGCTTTGGTCACCGACCCCACGACCGGTGAAATTCTCGCAGCCTGCTCGTACCCGACCTACGACCAGACCGATCTGGAGAACGCCAAGACCGAGGATATGAACCTGCGCCTGGTCACTGACGCCTACGAGCCCGGCTCGGTCTTTAAGACGCTCGTGGCGGGCGCCGGCTTCGACTTGGGCGTCGTACGATCGAGTACGTCGTTTGAGGTGCCGGCGAGCATCAAGGTGGGCGACGATACCGTTACCGATGCCGATAAGCGCGACTATGGCATGACCATGGATGTGCGCGAGATGATGCGCCGTTCGTCCAATGTGGGCTTTGTCCTGGTGGGGCGCAAGATCGGTGCCGACGACTTTGCCGCCTATGTGGACAAGTGGGGCATCGGTCACAGCTCCGGTGTCGATTTTCCGGGCGAGAGCCTGGGCATCGTCAAGGAGCGTGACCAGTATGACGGCGCCACGCTGGGATCGATGAGCTTTGGACAGGCGCTGTCCGTCTCGCCGATTGAGATCGCACGTGCCGTGGGCGGCATCGCCAACGGCGGCATGATGATGACCCCGCACTTCTATAAGTCCAGCAAAGGCGACGAGAAGGACTGGGGCGAAGGCGAACGCGCGATTTCTGAGGACGCCGCATCCCAGGTGACATCGTGCATGCAGACGGTCGTGTCCGAGGGAACGGGCGTTGGCGGCGCGGTTGACGGCTATGACGTGGCGGGTAAGACCGGTACGGCCGAACGAGCCGACGAGAACGGCGGCTACCTCAAGGAGAACTACATGTCGTCCTTTATGGGCTTTGCGCCGGCACAATCGCCCAAGGTGCTGTGCTATATCACGCTCGACGGAACGCCGAGCGGCTCAGATGCCGCTGCGGTGCCGTTCCAGTCCATTATGGCCAACGCGCTCGACGTGCTGGGTATCCCGCACACGAAGTAGGGGGTTACAATCTTTGGGGCGTGGTTTGTTGTCCCATATCAGGGTGTTCACATGCCCTGCACCACGCATGTGCGGCGCTGGGATACAATACGCCGATAGCATTATTAGGTTTACAGGGGAGCTGCAATGATAGAGATCGCCGTCAACAACCTCGCGGCCGCAACAGGGGCCCGAACCGTGACGGGAGAAGCCGATCGGGTATGCCGCGGGTGCGTTATCGACTCGCGTCAGGTCGAGGAAGGGACGATTTTCGTCGCCTTTCCCGGTGAAAACGTCGACGGCAATGATTTTGCTTCCCGTGCCGTCCAGTCGGGTGCCGGCGCCGTCGTGATGACGCGTGAGCCCGAGGCCGAGCTGGTCTCGCTGGCGCAGGACAAGGGCTGTGCCATCTTGCTGACCGATGATCCCGAGGACTTTCTGCTGCGTTTGGCGCACGCGTACCGTCTGGAGCTTGGCTGCCTGGTCGTTGGTATTACCGGTTCCATCGGCAAGACGACGACCAAGGACGTGCTCGCCGCCGTGCTCGCCAAGCGCTATCGTGTCTGGGCCACCAAGGGCAATTTCAATAACCTGATCGGCATGCCGCTCACGGTGCTTTCTGCTCCGGCCGATACCGAGGTCCTGGTGCTCGAGATGGGCATGAACCATTTCCACGAGATTGAGCGCCTGTCCCAGTCCGCCAATCCCAACCTTGCCATCGTGAGCAAGATTGGTACCTCTCACATCGGCATTTTGGGCAGCCGCGAGAACATCGCCCGCGCTAAGGCCGAGATTGTCCAGGGTATGTGCGCCGCCGGCGACTTCTTGCCGCTGCTGGTTTTGGGCGGTGAGGACGACTTTACGCCGTTCATTCGCGATACGTTCGCCCAGCCTGCTGGTATCGATGTGATGCTGGCCGGCGTCTCGGACGATGATGAGGTCCGTGCCCGCGACATTCGTGTTGATGACGAGGGCCGTCCGGTCTTTACGCTCGATTTTGGCCAGGGTGAGACGACCGATACCATGCTTGCCATCCCCGGCGTGCAGTCCGTCCCAAATGCCGTTAAGGCCGCCGCAGTTGCCTATCGCCTGGGCGTGACGCCCGAGCAGATCGATGCTGCCTTTAGGGGCCTCACGATCACCGGGCACCGCCAGGAGATCAAGCGCGCCAAGAGCGGTGCCCGCGTCATCGACGATTCCTATAACGCCAGCGCCGAATCCATGGCTGCTGGTCTCGATCTGCTGTGCTCGCTTTCGTGCACGGGGTCTCGCATGGCGATCCTGGGCGAGATGGGCGAGATGGGCGATGAGGCTCCTCGCATGCATGAGCTCGTGGGCGCCTATGCCGCCGCCAAGAAGCTCGACATGCTGGCGTGCGTGGGTGGTGAGCTGGCCCAGCTTATGGCCGATGCCGCGCGCATGATGGGCATGGACGAGGACCGCATCCAGGTGTTCTCCGATTATCAGCAGGTGCTCGACCGCATGGGCGGCGCGCTTGAAAAACATGATGTTGTACTGGTCAAGGGTTCCCGCTTTGTTGAGCTCGACCGCTTTGTGGAAGGTGTGTGCTAGCCCATGTTCGGCAATCCCTCGTATCCAACGTATCAGGCTTTTTTGGGGCTTGGCATCGCCGCTGCCATTGCGCTGCTGCTCATGCCGTGGTGGATCAAGCTACTTAAGGTCGAGGGTATCGGCCAGCAGGTTCGTGCCGACGGCCCCAAGCGTCATTTGGTTAAGCAGGGAACGCCCACCATGGGTGGCGTTGTCATTCTCGTCGCGATTTCGCTGACCTGCCTGCTGATGGGCAAGCTCACCACCGAGCTCGTGCTCGTGCTGCTCGCCACGCTGGCGACAGGCGTGCTGGGCCTGATCGACGACCTGACCTCCGTTACGCATGGGCGCTCGCTCGGTCTGACGCCTCATGCCAAGATGATCGGCCTAACCATTATCTGTGTCACCTTTACGGTACTTGCCGTTAACTGGTGCGGCGTCGCCCCCGAGATTCGTTTTCCCGGCGGCCTGACGATTGACCTTGGCGTGCTTTCGACCACCATCTGCGGCCTTTCGTTCCCGTGGCTCTACATTGTCTTTTGCTGGCTGATGATCGCCGGTCTTTCTAATGCCGTGAACCTGACCGATGGCCTTGACGGTCTTGCTGGCGGCACCTCCATGATTGCCATGCTCGCCATGGCTGCCATGGCGTTTTTGCACGGAGACGTGAACCTGTCCATCTTCTGCACCGCGTGTGCCGGTGCCTGCTTGGGCTTTCTGTGGTTCAACTGCTATCCGGCGAGCATCTTTATGGGCGATACCGGCTCGCTTGCCCTAGGCGCCGCGTTTGCCTGCACGTCCATCATGACCAACACCGAGGTCGTCTCCCTCATCATCGGCGGCCTGTTTATCGTTGAGACCCTGTCGGTCATGATTCAGGTTGTCTACTTCCACTTTACGCACAAGCGCGTCTTCCTTATGGCGCCCATCCATCATCATTTCGAAAAGAAGGGCTGGGCCGAGACCAAGGTCGTCATCCGTTTTTGGATTATCGCTGCTGCCTTTGGTGCCGTTGGCCTTGCCCTGTTCTTCCAGTTGGGATAGTGGTCTTTCATGCCTCTTGCTGATGTCTTTAGCCTGCTCGTTTTGGGTCAGGGCAAATCCGGTCTCGATGTCGCCCGCTGGGCGCTGGCACATCCCGAGCGCGTAAGTGCCGTTACCGTGTATGGCGGTGGCACCTCTGAACCCAATGACGCCACGCGTGTGCTCGAGGCTGCTGGTGCGTCGTTTGTCTATGGGACCGAACAGGT
Source organism: uncultured Collinsella sp. (assembly GCA_902489965.1). Lineage (GTDB taxonomy): Bacteria > Actinomycetota > Coriobacteriia > Coriobacteriales > Coriobacteriaceae > Collinsella. Next base: position 8,956 of record CABUCA010000045.1, on the reverse strand, counting down.
CGAGGGCGCCTATGACGTATGCGTGACGTGCCCGGGCATCTCGGAGTTCTCGGGCTTCTTTAAGGCCGGGCGCGAGCATGCCGCCCAGATTATGGGTGAGCCCGAGTTTGCCTATCGCCTGTCGCCCGATAACTGGATTGCCATCACGGGCACCAACGGCAAGACGACCACCACGTCGCTGGCTGATTATCTGCTTAAGGCTGCCGGCGAGGCCAGCGTTGCTGTCGGCAACATCGGCGAGCCGCCGGTCAACGAGATTGACGGCCGAGCCCACAACGAGTGGTTTGTGGCTGAGCTCTCGAGCTATCAGATTGCTACGACAACCGAGCTCCACCCCCGCGTGGCGGTGCTGCTCAACATCACTCCCGACCACTTGGGCTGGCATAAGAGCCATAAGAACTACGCGCTTGCCAAGATCAAACTGTTTGACAATATGGTCGATGACGATCTGGCGGTTGTCGACGTCGAAGACGCCGGCATTCACGAGTTCGATGAGTACATCTACACGCCGGGTCGTCGCATCTGCAAGGTTGCCTTTGACGAGCCTGAGGGCGAGGATGCCGCCTTTGTGCGCGACGGCAAGATGGTCGTGCGCCTGAAGGGCGTCGAGACCCCGCTCATCGCTACATCCGAGCTCAAGATCTCGGGCCATCACAATGTTATCAATGCCCTGTGCGCCGCCACGGCTGCCTTGGCGGTCGGTGCCGATGTCGATGGTGTCTGCCGCGGTCTTGCCTCGTTCCAGCCGCTCGAGCACCGCGTGGAGCCGTGTGGCGAGATTGACGGCGTGCGCTACGTCAACGATTCCAAGGCGACCAACACCGATGCGGTCGAGAAGGCACTGACGGCATTTCCCGATGACGACGTGATCTTGCTGCTCGGCGGCCACGATAAGGGCACGCCGCTCACGGACTTCGCGCGCGTTGTTATGGATAACGTACGCTCGGTCGTCTGCTTTGGCGATGCGCGCGAGCGTTTCACCGCCGCTATGGACGAGGCCGATGTCGACGGCGATGTGGATATCGCCCAGGCGGATGACCTGCGCGATGCCGTGGACGTCGCCCGTTCGCTGTCGAGCCGTGGCGACGTGATCTTACTTTCTCCTGCCTGCTCTTCGTTCGATGAGTTCTCGGGCTATGAGGAGCGCGGCCGCGTGTTTAAGGACTATGTGGCCCAGCTTGCCGCTGCGGCGAAATCGCAAATGGAATAGGGGTTGCCGGTGAGAGAGGAGAGCCCCCGACAAGGTATGAGGAGGCCCGACTCGGACCGTGCTTCCTCGCGGCGCAGCACACCGCGTTCCGGTCGCGGCGGGCAGTCGTTTAGCGAACGCTATATTGCCGGCGTTCCCGCCCGTATCATGCGCCCCCGTTTGATATTCATGGCCTGCTTGTTTACCTTGGTATGCTTTGGCCTGCTGATGGTGTACTCGGCGTCTTCGGTCGAGGCGCTGCACGAGAATGGCTCGGCGACGTTTTTTCTGGGTCGACAGGCCGCGTTTGCCGTGGTCGGTGTTCTGGCGCTGATTGCCATCGTGCGCGTTTTGCCGGACAGCTGGTTTGGGGAGGATGTGCTCAGGATCTTCCTCATAGGCATGATAGGGCTACTGTTTCTGGTGTTCTTGGTGGGCAGCGGCAGCCGTGGCGCCACGCGCTGGCTTAACATCGCCGGTATTCAGTTCCAGCCTTCCGAGTTTTTAAAGCCATTTGCCATTGCGTATTCGGCCATCATGCTTGATCGCTTCTTTTCGCCCGGTGGCAACATCAACGAATTCCTTCGCAAGATGGGCATCTACCTGGGCATTTCGCTCTTTCTGATCTTTATCCAGCCCGATTTCGGTACTGTCCTGATCATCCTGTTGACCCTCATGTGCATGGCGTTGTTTGCGGGTCTCGACCCCAGATTTATCATCGGCGTGCTAATCTTCGGCATTCTCGTGATCGTGATTGCGCTTGTCGCAGAGCCGTACCGTATGGTGCGTATTCAGGTTGCCTTGAACCCTTGGGCCGACGAGTATGGTGACGGCTATCAGGCCACGCTTGCCATTATGGCCTTTGCCTCGGGCGGTCTGTTCGGCCGTGGCATCGGCAACTCAACCATGAAGTACTCGTATCTGCCCGAGGCGCACAATGACTACATCCTGGCTATCATTGGCGAGGAAGTCGGCTTTGTCGGAACCGTGCTGTTCTTCTTGGTGTTTGCGATGCTGATCTACTCGGCGTTTCGCATTGCCGAGCAGGCGACCGATCGTCGGGGCGCGCTCATGGCGTCTGGCTCCGCGGTCATTCTCGCAGTGCAGTTTTTGATTAACGCGCTGGGCATCCTCAACGTGTTTCCCATGACGGGCAAACCGTTGCCGTTTATTAGCTACGGCGGTTCGTCGATTATTGTGTCGCTTATGCTTGCCGGGTTGATCCTGCGCGTTTCGTACGAGAGCGCCCGCCGCGATGAGTATGACCGCCGCCGTGAGAGCTTTGCCGTTATGGACGAGAGCACCGCCGGCGTAGCCCATGTGCGCGGTGAACGACCTTCGCGTAGCGGCTTTACCGTTCTGGATGGTTCTGCATCCGAGCCGGCAGCTCGTCCACGCCCGCGAATGGCTCCGCAAGGTCGTCCGCAGCGCCCCAGCCCTCGCAACGCGGGCGGCGGATATAATCGAATCGATTTGAACTCGGACCCGTCGGCGCGTCTGCGTACCGACGACCAGGGACCGCGTGTACGAAGGGACTACCATGACCGATAAAATGACCGTTGCTATTGCAGCCGGCGGCACGGCAGGACACATCAACCCCGCGCTCGCCTTGGCCGAAGAACTGCGTGACCGTGGCCACCACGTTGTGTTCGTGGGCCAGTCGCGCAAGCTCGAGGGTCGTCTGGTCCCCGAGGCTGGGTTTGATTTTGTACCCATTACGGTCACGGGCTTCGACCGCTCCCGTCCTTGGACGGCGCTGACCTCGCTGTGGCGTGTCAACAAGGCCAAACGTGCGCTCGCCAGTCATTTCTCAAAGGTCGGCAAGCCCGATGCTGCCGTCGGTTTTGGTGCCTATGTCGAGGTTCCGCTGCTGGGGTGGTGCAAGGGCGCAGGCGTTCCGTATCTGCTGCATGAGCAGAACTCTGTTCCGGGCCTGGCCAACAAGATGATGAACTCCCACGCCGCCCGCGTGTGCATCTCGGTGCCGGCAGCGCGTTCGGTCTTTGAGCGCGAAGGTGACCCTGACCACGTGCTCATGACCGGCAACCCCGTACGTCGCTCGGTAATCGAAGGCGATCGCGCTCGCGGCCGCAAGGCACTTGGCGTTCCCGAGGACGCTACGCTGCTGCTCGTCTTTGGCGGTTCACTTGGCGCCCAGCACCTCAACGAGCGCGTGGTTTCGCTCAAAAACGAGCTGCTTTCGCGCAAGAACCTCTATGTGTTGCATTCGACGGGTGCCGACGGCTTTGAGGAGACCGAGCGCGCTTTGGCGCTGACGCCCGAGGAGGCGAAGCGTTACCGCGTCCAGCCTTACATCGACAACATGGGCGATATGTTGGCTGCTGCCGATTTGGTGCTCTCGCGTTCGGGCGCATCGAGCGTGGCCGAGATCGCTGCGCTCGCCGTGCCCTCGGTGCTCGTGCCGTATCCGCATGCGACGGCCGACCACCAAACCACCAATGCCCGGTATCTGGTCGACGCCGGGGCCGGCGTGCTCTGCGCCGATGCCGATATCGACGGTTCTGCCTTTGCCGATGAACTGCTGCACCTGGTCGATGACGCGGCGGCGCGCGACGCCATGCGTCAGGCGGCGCGTGGTCTGGCTCAGGATAGGGCCGCCGCTCTTCTGGCGGATGCGGTAGAGGGTTTGCGTTAGTTAGACGGGATATCGTCGGTCGCCCTCGCGCTGATGCGGTAGGTGCGGTACAGTTAACGGGTTACAGGCAGTGTTTACGCAAGGAGTACACGAGCACATGGCTGATTCCCAGACTGCAACCTCCGCGCCCGAGTTTAAGAGCGCCCACTTTATCGGTATCGGCGGCGCCGGCATGAGCGGCATCGCCCTCGTTCTGCACGAGCGCGGTTGTGCCGTTACCGGCTCCGACCTTAAGACGTCACGTTATATCCGCCAGCTTACCCGCGCTGGTGTGAAGGTGCATGTGGGCCATGAGGCCGCCACGATCGACGAGGTCAAGCCCGACGTGGTTGTTGTCTCCACCGCTATTCCGGAGTCCAACCCTGAACTCGTGCGCGCTCGCGAGCTTGGTATTCCCGTGTGGCCCCGTGCCAAGATGCTCTCTGCCTTGGGCCACGGCTACACTACCGTCGCTGTTGCCGGCACGCACGGCAAGACCACCACGTCTTCGATGTGCGCCACCATGCTCGACCGCATGGGTCTGGATCCGAGCTTCCTGATCGGTGGCATCGTCGAGGGCTATGACACGAACGGCAAGAACGGCTCGGGCGACTACTTTGTCGCCGAGGCCGACGAGTCCGACAGCTCCTTCCTGTTCCTGAACCCCAACGTGGTCATTGTGACCAACGTCGAGGCCGACCACCTCGATCACTACTCGGGTATCGAGGAGATCGAAGCGACTTTCGCCAAATTCATGAGCCTGGTGGGCGAGGACGGCACCGTCATCGTCTGCGGTGAGGACCCGCATCTGGTCGAGCTCGCCAAGTCGACGGGCCGTCACGTGCTTTCCTACGGCTTTGCCGAGAGCAACGACATCGTCTGCATGCACCCGGATGTCAAAGGCATCCAGAGTGACTTTATCGTTCGCTTTGAGGACGGCACTGAGCATGCCGTGGAGATCAAGAGCAATCCCGGTCGCCACAACATGCTCAACGCCACGGCGGTGCTCACCGTCGCCCATGTCCTGGGCCTTGACATCGACGCCGCCGCCAAGGCGCTCTCGAGCTTTGAGGGCGTCCGCCGTCGCTTTACCCACGTGGGCGATATCGATGGCATCACCGTGGTCGATGATTACGGCCATCACCCCACCGAGATCAAGGCGACGCTTGCTGCCGCTTCGTCGCTGGGCTACAAGCATGTCGACGTCGTGTTCCAGCCGCACCGTTATTCGCGCCTGCAGGCCCTGTGCGACGACTTTGCCGATGCATTTGCCAATGCCGATAAACTGCTGCTGATTGATGTGTTCTCGGCTGGCGAGATGCCCATTCCGGGTGTTACCTCTAAGATGCTCGCCGATACCGTGCGCGCCAAGCATCCTGGCAAGGAGGTCGTGTACTGCTCCAGCCGTCTTGAGCTCAATCAGGAGCTCGAGCAGATGGTGGGCGAGGGCGACCTGCTGCTCACTATGGGTGCTGGTGACGTTACGACCGTCGGTCCCGAGTTCATTGAGTATCTGACTGCCAAGAAAGACGCTTAAGTCTAATGGGTCTGTTTAACGCCGTCATGGCGCTCTCGGGCATGATCGACACGGATGTGATCGAGGACGAGCGCCTTGCGCGTCATACGAGCTATCGTATCGGTGGCAAGGCCGACCTCTTTGTGACGTGCCATAGCTATCATGCCCTTCGCCGCGCCGTGGCGGTGCTCGATCGCGAGCAGGTGCCGTGGGTCATCATCGGCAAGGGCTCCAATCTGCTGGTTGCCGATGGCGGTTATCGCGGCGCCGTCATTTCGCTCGGACGTGAGTTTCAGCGCACGGTTGTTGCTGATGACGGTTGTACGCTGACGGTCGGTGCGGGCGTGATGTTTGCGCGCCTGGTCAACGATGCCCTGTCGCGTAGCCTCTCGGGCCTTGAGTTTGCCGTTGGCATCCCTGGCTCGGTTGGCGGTGCGATATCTATGAATGCCGGCACACGGACCGAGTGGATTGGCTCGCTGGTTGAGGATGTCGTAACGTTTGACCCGGCATCCGGTATCAAGCATTATGCGGGGTCCGAGATCACTTGGGGCTACCGCGAATGTAGCCTTCCCCGCAATGAGATCATCCTCGAGTGCGTGCTCAAGCTTAAACCGGCGCCCAAGGCCGACATTCGCGAGCGCATGGAGCGGTACCTGACGAGGCGCAAGCGTACACAGCCCATGGGTCGCGCATCCTGCGGGTCGGTCTTTCGCAACCCGCCCGATGCGAGCGTGGGCAAGCTTATCGAGGATTGTGGATTAAAGGGTTTTTCGATTGGCGGCGCGGAAGTTTCGCCCGTTCACGCTAATTTTATCGTTAATAACGGAACTGCCTCGGCCGATGACGTTGCCGCGGTTATCAGACATGTGCACGGAAAGGTGAGGGAGGCGTATGGCATCGAGCTCAGACCGGAAGTTAAATTCCTCGGCTTCTAGAGCATCGAAACCCACCTTCCGCCGCGCCGGAGGGCGTTCCGGCGCGCCTGCCAAACCTCAACGCAATATCGTCGCGCACTCTAAGCCTGTCGGGCATGCTCGACAGACCAGTCGTCCGGTTGTCGGCTCGCAGCTCGGTAATCGTCCGGCCGCAAAAAAGTCCTCGCGTCCCTCGGTGACGTCAAAGCCTGTTATGGGCGCCAAGCCTGCCCGTCCTATGGCAACTCCTAAGCCCTCGACAGGAACTAAGGCGGCGCGTCCGAGTCGCACGCTGGGCGCATCGAAACCGCGCTCGCTGACATCGGTGCCGGCTACCGCCAAGAAGCCTTCGGGTAAAAAAGGCGTCAACCCGTTGTCTTCACTTGGGGCGATGGCAAATAAAACATCAGACGCCGCTTCTGTCGTTACAGGCAAAGGCAAAATCGTGGGCGGCGTTTTGGCCGTCTTGGCCGTGCTCGTCGTCGTTGCTATCGTGGTGATTAACTCTGGATTGTTTACCGCCACTGATATTCAGATTCAAGGCAGCGAGCATGTGACGAAGCACGATGCTATCCAGCTGATCGATTTGCCCGAGGGAACGTCGCTTTTTAACGTCGATCCCGACCAGATTACCGAGGACCTCAAGCAGAATCCGTGGGTCTCGGGCGTGGATGTCCAGCGTCAGTTCCCACATACGCTCATCATTACGCCGATGGAGCGCAAGGTCATTGCAATTGCCTATATCAGCTCCGATGACCTTGCCTGGGCCATCGGGGATGATGACACCTGGATCGCCCCGCTGTCGACGTCGGTCGAAGTGGATGACCAGGGCAACGTCATCACGACGGGGCAGGGCTCAAATACCCTGACCGGCATTGATGCCGCACTGGCGCTCGCTAAGCACTATGGCGCGGTGTTGTTGACTGATGTCTCGGCGGATGTCGCTCCGGTTTCCGGCCAGGCAGTGAGCTCCAAGGCCGTTAAGGCTGGCTTGGATTATGTGCGTGGTTTTTCGAGCGAGTTCTTGGGACAAGTCAAGGATATTTCCACGCCTTCGGTCGAAGCCATCTCGGCAAACCTCAATAACGGCATTGAGGTGTCGCTGGGCGATTCGAACGATATCGTCAAGAAGGAGCGCGTAGTCACCAAGCTGCTTTCGCAGGTAGAGGGCGTAACGTATATCAATGTGCGCTCTCCGGGTAACTATACATTTAGGAACGCTCCGACCTCGTAGCGCTGGTTGATGCTTTGTTGAGGGGCCATACCACGCCGTTTATCTGGTTTGTTTGGTTTTCACGGTCAATTATTTGACTGATACGTTCATAATGTGCAAACATAATACGGTTTACCTTTGCATTTACTTTCAACCTGAAGGTTAATGTGCGCAGGGGTCGACCCATGCTATGGCTATAACCTTTGTTCGGAGGACCGACATGCACGAGACAGAGATCAACAACTACCTTGCCGTCATTAAGGTGGTCGGCGTCGGCGGCGGCGGTACCAACGCGGTCAATCGAATGATCGAAGAGGGCATCCGCGGCGTCGAGTTTGTTGCCATCAACACCGATGCTCAGGCACTCGCGATCTCTGATGCCGATATCAAGGTGCACATCGGCACCGACCTTACCCGCGGCCTGGGCGCCGGCGCCAACCCCGAGGTTGGCCGCAAGGCTGCCGATGAGTCCCGCGACGACATTGCCGAGGCGCTCGCTGGTGCCGACATGGTGTTCATCACCTGCGGCGAGGGCGGTGGCACCGGTACCGGCGCTGCTCCCATCGTTGCCGATATCGCGATGAACGAGGTCGGTGCGCTGACCGTTGCCGTCGTGACCAAGCCCTTCACCTTCGAGGGCCGCAAGCGCAAGAAGAGCGCCGAGGAGGGCATTAAGACCCTCTCTGATTGCGTCGACACCATGATCGTCATCCCTAACGATAAGCTGCTCGACATCGCCGAGAAGAAGACTACCATGCTCGAGGCCTTCGCGATTGCCGATGGCGTCCTTTCCCAGGGCACCCAGGGCATCACCGACCTCATCACCGTCCCCGGTATCATCAACCTGGACTTCGCCGATGTTAAGACCATCATGAAGCAGGCCGGTACCGCCATGATGGGTATCGGTACCTCTTCTGGGGATACCCGTGCCGTCGACGCTGCCCAGCAGGCCATCTCCAGCCCGCTGCTCGAGAGCTCCATCGATGGTGCCACACGCGTGCTGCTCTCCATCGCCGGTTCCAAGGACCTGGGCATCCAGGAGATCAGCGACGCCGCCGACGTTGTCGCCAACGCCGTCGACCCCGAGGCCAACATCATCTTCGGTACCGTTGTCGACGAGTCCCTGGGCGATCAGGTGCGTATCACCGTCATCGCTACGGGCTTCTCCGACTCCAACGTCAACCGTCAGGACGAGCTCTTTGCTGCTCAGCAGTCTCAGAGCAAGGCCGCTGCCTCCGCTGAGCCGCAGCGCACCGCTCCGGCCACCAGCCCGGCTCAGGCCGCTCCGACCCGCAACGTCGGTGGCACCGAGCTTCCTAACTTCGGCAACGATCAGTTCGAGCTTCCCGACTTCCTGAAGCGCGGTAGCTTCTAAGTCGTTCTTTGCATTGTTGCTCACGGGGGCGTGTCCGTATGGACGCGCCCTTTTTATTCAAGACTTTAGTCTGCTGGCCGCGCAGCGGCCAGCTTTAAACCACCCGCTACG
>CABUCA010000044.1 GCA_902489965.1 uncultured Collinsella sp. | reverse complement strand
AAAGAGAAGAGGCGGGGCATGCCCCGCCTCTTACACCACATCTCTGCGCGCTACCTGTTTGGGAAACCATATCCCGTTTCGAGCCAGAATTCTGGGACGCAGTTTCCCCGAGAGGCCCCATCGGGAAACGGTATCCCGGAATCCGCCCGGATGGTGGGATGCGCTTTCCAAATGATCCCTCGGAGACGGAGGAAAACGGATCTTTTTGGGCGGCGGTGCCAAGAATTGGTCCGCTACCGCCCGCTGCTTTCCTACCAAACGGTGAACTGGGCGTTTTCTGTGTTCCAATGGACATCGCGAACGTAGTCGCGCACGCCCGTCGCATCTCGTGCTTCGAACAACTCAAGAATATGGGCATGTTCGCTGTTGGCTTTATTGAGCAGTTTGCACGCCGTCTCTTGGTCGACAGTCTCGTAATCGCGCTTGATAAAGCAGCGCTCGAGTTGCGAGATCATGTCGCGCAGACGGTCGTTGCCGCAGCGGTTGAAGTACGTAAGGTGAAAGTCTCGCTGAATATCGTCGTACTTTCGGATAAGACCGCCTTGGATCGCAAGGTCCATGGAGCCGACGAGAAATTTAAGCTGCGTAATGTCATCGTCGGTTAGGTTTGGGCAGGCGAGGTACGCCGCCTGCCCGTCCAGCGGCCCCATGATCTCGAAGACTTCAACGGCGTTTTGCTGATCGAACCCGCGGACACGGAATCCGCGGCGGGGGAGGTTGTCCAGATAGCCATCGCTTGCCAGCTGGATGAGCGCTTCGCGAACCGGCGTGCGCGACACGCCCATGGCATCGCAGATCGCTTGCTCGCTCAAACGGTCGCCGGCGGACAACTCGCCGGCGTCAATGCGGCTCGAAATGTAGTCGTATACGTGGTCCTTCAGGGGCCTTCTGAGTGTTTCCATGAACGTATATCCTTTAACTGTATATTTTTAAAACTAAATACATTTCACTTGAATAGCTCAGTTGAATTATAGAACGACCAGTTAAATCATGCTACTTCGTGCCGAAACGTGAGAGTACGCTCACCGAGAAATATCTACCGTTCATGATTGTATACAATATACAAAACAGGAAAACCGCCCTATGATTAAGCCATCGAAAGGAGGGCGGACACAAGGAAGTTCGCCCTCGGCTAGGAGATCCAAGGAGGATCATCATGACCAAGTTCAGCCACGTTATCATCCGTCGTCCCGGCAAGTCCCTGAGCAATGGCATCACGAGCGCACCCGAGCTTGGCCAGCCTATCTACGAGCGCGCCATTGAGGAGCACTACGATTATGAGCATGCGCTCGAGCAGTGTGGCGTGGACGTGTCGGTGCTGCCTGCCCTCGAGCAGTATCCCGACAGCTGCTTCGTCGAGGATCCGGCCGTCATCACTCGCTGCGGCGCCATTATTACCAACCCCGGTGCCGACAGCCGCAACGGCGAGAAGGACGAGATCGAGCCGGTCGTCCGTCGCTTCTTTGACGACGAGCATGTCAAGCACATTGTTTCTCCCGGCACGCTCGACGGCGGCGACGTCATGATGGTCGGCGATCATTTCTATGTCGGTCGCTCCGCTCGCACCAATGAAGAGGGCATTCGCCAGTTCTGCGAGATTCTCGAGGGCTGGGGCCTCGAGGGTTCCGAGGTTCCGCTGGAGGAGGTCCTGCACCTCAAGACGGGCGTCAACTACATCGAGGACAACAACATGCTCGTCTCCGGCGAGTTCATCGATAAGCCCGACTTTGCCCAGTACAACAAGATTGTCGTGCCCGAGGACGAGGCCTATGGCGCTAACTGCATCTGGGTCAACGGTACGGTCATCGTTGCCGAGGGCTATCCGACCGTGCTCAAGGCCGTGCAGGATCTGGGCTACAAGACGCTCGTCGTCGATACCTCCGAGTATCGCAAGGTCGACGGTGGCCTTTCTTGCCTGTCACTGCGCTTCTAACGCGATAGCTGTAACAGTCTGATGATCGCTTGACCGATGGCCCGGCACCCGATTCGGGACGTCCGGGCCATCTTTTGTTCGATCACATGATGAAGGGGGTGCACATACAATGGCCTCTAAAGCTCAAAACGATGAGATTATCGACCCTAATGGCCTCGATCTCTTTCGTCTGACCATGATGGTCATTACCGCCAGTATTTGTGGCGGTATCTTTTCTCTCGCCGGCGATATGGCAGCGGGCGGAGCCAATACCGGTGCGGTTATCGTCTCGTGGGGAATTTGTTTTATAGGCGTCTTTGCGTTGATGATGGTGTTCAACGGTCTATCTCAGGCTCGTCCCGACTTAACCGGCGGCATCTATGCATACGCTGCGGCAGGCTTTGGCGATTACATTGGTTTCAACTCCGCCTGGGGCTACTGGATCAGCGCATGCCTTTCCAACGTGAGCTTTGCTCTCTTGCTGTTTAGCGCACTGGGCTATTTCTTTCCCGCGTTTGGTGCGGGCAACAATCTGCTTTCCATCATCTGCGCCAGCGTATTTCTATGGTTCCTTACCGCTCTTGTACTTCGTGGCGTCAAGGAGGCCGCGGGCATTAACACGATCGTCACGTTGGCAAAGCTGGTGCCGCTGGGACTCTTTGTTCTGAGCATTGTGCTCCTGGGTAAGTTCAACGTCGATATCTTTATGGACAACTTCTGGGGAGAACCAGCTGGTCCTGGGTTTGGTGAGCAAGTCGTCTCGACCATGATCGCCCTTGTCTGGGTCTTCACAGGCATCGAGGGCGCTGTCGTCATCTCGGGCCGTGCAAAGTACGTGCGTGACGTCGGTCGCTCGACGGCACTCGGATTTGCTGCCGTGTTCACGCTGTATCTGATTATCTCGATGCTGTCGCTTGGCATTATGCCGCGCGAGGAGATGGCACAGCTCGCAACGCCTTCTATGGCGGGAATTCTTGAGCGCGCAATCGGTCCTGTTGGCGCTGCCATCGTAAACCTTGGCGTTATTCTCTCGTTGGTCGGCGCGATGCTGGGCTATGTCATCATTGCATCCGAGACGCCGTTCGAGGCAGCGCGCCAGGGATCCTTCCCTCTGGCGTTTGCCAAGACGAACAAGCACGACGCCCCGGTGGTAACGGTTCTCGTGAGCTCCGGTATCACGCAGCTCTTCTTGATTGTGTCGTATGTGGCGGCGAGCACCTACCAGTTCTTCTATAGCTGCGCGGTCAACACGATTCTGGTTCCGTACGTGTGCTCGGCAGCCTACTACATGGTGATTGGCTGGAAGAACGAGCATCTGGACGGGCCGCATGCGCCAAGCGTCGGCAAAGCCCGCTTCTTCGGTACACTCGGCTTTATCTACACGTTGTTCCTGGTGTGGTCGACGGGTCTTCAGGGCGTTATGATCACGACGATTCTTTTTGCTCCGGCCATTCCCGTCTATATGCTGGGTGAGCGAGGCCGCGGTAAGCCGGTGCTTCCGCATCTGCACGACAAGCTGATCGCAGCGGTGGTCATTGTCGTGGCAATTATTTCGCTGTATCTGCACTTTGCCGGCATTGCGCCGATTGTCTAGGACTGCGGCAAGCTTCATCGCTTGGTAAGTCGACTGAGGCATCGCGTGCCGGTGCCGTTCGGTAATCCATAACTGACGTGGGCCTCTGTAACGTACCTTTGTGAGCGCCCACTAAACCCGCGCAGGTGAATACGGTTGCCTGCGCGGGTTTTTGCAGTTGCGGTGAAATGCTGCCGGCAGCTGGGAACGTTCCTATTGTGCCGGCACTCTGGGACACTCCTTGGATGTTCCGCATACAACGGAGGAAAGCGGATGATTTTGACGAGGGGCGGGCGGCTGATTCGGCCCTTGGGGAAACCGCGTCCCGTTTCGGGCACAGATTCCGGGCCGCAGTTTCCCCGAGGGGCTCGATCGGGAAAATACGTCTCAGTCTGAGTGCCTATTCCGGGACGCAGTTTCCGCTAGAGGCCCGTTTGGGAAATCGTGGCCCGTTTCGGCCGCCGATTCCGGGATGCGCTTTCCGCTAGAGACCTCAACCGGAAAGCGCATCCCGTTTTGACGTTTCAGAGTGGGACGCAGTTTCTCCGAGAGGCCCCATCGGGAAATTGGGGACCGGAATTCGTCTGAGTAGTGGGATGCAGTTTCCGCAGCAGACCTGTCTGGGAAACGGCGAACCGGACCCCCTCGCGCCTCGTTGCTCCGCATCCTGTCTATTTGCGAAAAGCAACCTGCCCCCCTTGCAACAATCTGTCGATTGAACATCGTTGTATGTTCGCGCTATCATGCATGGATAAATTGGTTAGCCATGGCAAACGGTTAGCCATGGTAAACATAAATGCAACGCCCTGTGGGCGCCGGGGGAGGAACACGGACGTGAAGCTCGATACGCTCGAGATTGGAAAGGACGCCGTTGTCGCATCGGTGACATCAGACGACCAGGCGCTTCGTCAGCATATTTTGGACATGGGCCTAACGCCGGGCACCGAAGTCACCATGATGAAGTACGCCCCCATGGGCGACCCACTCGAGATTCGCCTACGCGGCTACGAGTTGACGCTGCGCAAGGACGATGCTGCTCGCATTGAGCTCGTAGATGTTCACGACACAGATACGGGCCCGCGCGCTAACGCCGCAATCGGCACGACGGAGCACCCGGCACTCGGCGAGGGGACGTATTCGCCCCGTGCGGCAAAGACGGCCGTGCCCGAGGGCGCGCCCCTGCATTTTGCCCTCGCCGGCAACCAAAACTGCGGCAAGACCACCCTGTTCAACCAGCTTACGGGCTCCAACCAGCACGTCGGCAACTTTCCCGGCGTGACGGTCGACCGCAAGGACGGCACCATCCGTAACCACCCCGAGGCGAGCGTTACCGACCTGCCCGGTATTTACTCCCTGTCGCCGTACACAGGCGAAGAGGTCGTGAGCCGTCAGTTCATCCTCGACGAGCGCCCGGACGCCATCATCGATATCATCGACGCCACCAACATTGAGCGCAATCTGTACCTGACGCTGCAGCTTATGGAGCTCGACCGCCCCATGGTCATCGCGCTCAACATGATGGACGAGGTGACGACCAACGGCGGCGCCATTGACGTCAACCTGCTCGAGAGTCTGTTGGGCGTGCCGGTCGTCCCCATTAGCGCTGCCCGCAACGAGGGTATCGGCGAGCTGGTGGACCATGCCTTGCATGTGGCGCGTTTCCGCGAGCGTCCCGGCCGCCTGGACTTCTGCGCACCTGATGGCCCAGACGGCGGCGCACTGCATCGCTGCATCCACGGCATCGCCAACCTTATCGAGGACCATGCCGCGACGGCGCACATTCCCGTGCGTTTTGCGGCGACCAAGCTGGTTGAGGGCGACGAGCTGGTGACCGAGGCGCTTCACCTGGATCGCAACGAGCTCGACGCCATCGAGCACATCATTACCCAGATGGAGGGCGAGGCCGGCACCGACCGCCTGTCCGCGCTGGCCGATATGCGCTTTAGCTTTATCGGCGACGTGTGTGGGCGTTGCGTCGTCAAGCCGCACGAGAGCCGCGAGCACGTGCGCTCCGTCAAGATCGACCGCATCCTGACAGGTCGTTACACAGCCATTCCGGCGTTCCTGGTGATCATGGGCCTCGTCTTTTGGCTGACGTTTGGCGTGATCGGCGCGGCGTTGCAGGGACTCATGGAGGACGGCATCGCTGCTATCATCGCCTCGGCCGATGCGGGCCTCAAGGCGTTCGGCACCAACGACGTGGTGCGCTCGCTGGCTGTCGACGGCGTGCTTACGGGCGTGGGCAGTGTGCTGACCTTCCTGCCGATTATCGTCGTGCTCTTCTTGTTCCTCTCCATTCTGGAAGACTCGGGCTACATGGCGCGCGTCGCCTTTGTCATGGATAAGGTGCTGCGTCGTTTTGGCCTGTCGGGCCGCAGCTTTGTACCCATGCTCGTCGGGTTTGGCTGCACCGTGCCGGCTATCATGTCGACCCGTACGCTCCCATCCGAGCACGACCGCAAGATGACGGTCATGCTCACGCCGTTCATGAGCTGCTCGGCCAAGTTGCCGGTCTATGGTCTGCTGTGCGGGGCGTTTTTCCCACAGGCGACGGTTCCCGCCATGGTCTCGCTCTATCTGATCGGCATTGCGGTTGGCTGTATCGCGGCTTTGGTACTCAACCGCACGGCATTTAAGGGCGACCCGGTGCCGTTTATCATGGAGCTGCCCAATTACCGCCTGCCGAGCGTCAAGACGACGGTGATGCTGGCATGGGATAAGGCCAAAGACTTTATTACCAAGGCCTTTACCATTATCTTTGCCGCTACCGTGGTCATCTGGTTCCTTCAGACGTTCGACATCCGCTTTAATGTGGTCGCCGATCAGTCGCAGAGTCTGCTTGCGGGTCTCGGCAGCATCATTGCGCCGGCGCTGACGCCGCTTGGGTTTGGCGACTGGCGTGCATCCACGGCGCTCGTCACCGGACTTATCGCCAAGGAGAGTGTCATCTCGACCCTCACGGTGCTTTTGGGCGCGACCTCGCCCGCGGCACTGTCGACCATGTTTTCGCCGTTCACTGCCTATGTGTTCCTGGTCTTTACGCTGCTGTACCCGCCCTGTGTGGCAGCCATCGGCGCCGTCAAGAGCGAGCTGGGCGCGCGCTACGCCGTTGCCGTGTTCGCGTTTCAAGTGACGGTCGCCTGGATCGTGGCGTTTGTCGTGCATTCGGCGGGCATATTGCTGGGGCTGGCTTAGGGGCGCGTTGATGCTCCGCGCTTTTGGGCGAGCAACAATTAAACAAATATGAGCCAAAATACCGGTAATTGTCGGCCTGCGGGGACTGTCCTACGCTGCAGGTTGCCGTTCGCTGCCTATTTGCTGCCGTTTGCGGATTCGTAAATTCTTGCAATCGTCGGTCGATTTAACCGCATTACGCGATGCCGATGCACATTTTTTGTGCCCCTTTCTACAATCACTTTGTGTCTATTGCCGAGCATGTCTTCCGTTTCGCCTGTGTGGGGACGTGGGGTGCAATAGTCGTTTGTAGAGGCTCATTGAGGAGGGAATTGATGAAAGAAAAATTCCAATCGTTCGGAAAGGCAATGCTCGTTCCGATTACGCTCATTGCCATTTCCGGTCTCTTTTTGGGTATCGGTAGCGTTTTTACGACCGAACTGACCCTTGTGTCCCTTGGCGTTAATTGGGACTGGTATGCCGCTTCGCCGCTCTTTACGTTCTTCTCGGTATTTAAGGGTCTCGGCGAGGTAATCATTGGAAACCTCGGTGTTTTGTTTGCTGTCGGCTGCGCCTTCTCCTTGTCTCGCAAAGAGAAGGGCTGGGCTGCCTTTTCTGCCCTTGTCTGCTATCTCACCATGCTCAAGACGGTTGAGATTCTGCTTGGAGCAGCTGGCTTGGCTGCCGACAATACAACGGTGGAAGCTCTTCAGAAGGTCGGCCTTACGTCCATTCAGGCGAGTGAGCAGTCCGCACTCTACACTACCTCGCTCGGCTTTTTTGGCTACAGCTCTGGTGTCTTTGGCGGCATTATCGTGGGCTGCCTGGTCGCCTGGATCACCGGCCGCTTTTACAAGACCAAGCTTCCAACGGCGCTGGCGTTTTTTGCGGGCAGTCGAACGGTCCCCATTGTATCGCTGGTCGCCGGTGGCATCCTGGGCGGCATTATGTACTTCGTCTGGCCCGTCATCGGTGGATGCTTCTCGGGTATTGCGACGTTCGTGAAAGGCTCCGGTCTGGTCGGTACGTTTGTCTATCGCTGGGTGCTCGAGAGCCTTGTGCCGTTTGGCTTGCATCCGTTGCTCGAGACGCCCATGTATTGGACTGAGCTTGGCGGCTCCATGGTCGTCGATGGAACGCGCGTGGTGGGCAATAGCGCCATTCAGCTTGCACAGCTCGCTTCTCCCAGCAGTGACAAGCTCTTGGTTAGGGCCTTCATGGCTGGCTATGGCATTAACGATTACGCGTTGTTCCCGGGCATCGCCCTTGCTATGTGGTCTTGTGCCAAGCCCCAGAACCGCAAGAAGGTTGCTGGTCTTTTAATCCCCACAGTGATTTCGACTGTTTTCTTTGGCGTTACGGAGCCTATTCTCTTTACGTTCCTGTTTGCCGCCCCCTGGCTCTACTTTGGCGTTTACGCTCCGCTTTCCGGACTGGGTGAAGTTCTCTCGGAGGTAATGGGCGTTTCGGTGTACCAGGGAAATATCAAGGACCTGATCCCATTCTTATTCCGCCCCGAGAAGCTTAATCTGCTTCCATACCTTATCCTGCTCCCCGCCTTTTTCCTGGCAGCTTTCTTCCTCTTCCGGTTCTTTATTACTAAGTTCGATATCAAGACGCCCGGTCGAGACGATGGTGACGATATTGAGTTGATCAACAGCAGAGCCGAGTTCGAGGCAAAGGCCGCTGAGGCAAAGGGCGAGTCTGATAGCACTCCCGAGAAGGCAGTCCAGGGCCGTGCGGCCAAGGACAGCGCGCTTGCTGTTGGCATTGTCGAAGCGCTTGGTGGAGCCGACAACATTGATGATCTTGACAACTGCATCTCACGTCTTCGCGTGATTGTCAAGGATGGTTCTAAGGTTGCAGACGACGAGGTGTTCACCAAGAATCTTGAAGCTATGGGCGTTATCCGCCTGAGCGACAAGGCAATCCAGGTCATTTACGGTCCTCGTGTCGGCGAAGTCGCTTCTGAGGTGCACGAAGTTCTCGGTGACGAGTAAAACGCGCAAGTGGCTTTCAATTGCATAGCGCAATTCCAGGGCTTGGCTTCCTATCGCATGATTTAGGGGGCCAGGCCTTCTTGTTTTAGATTGTCAAGGCAGATACTCAATAGTTCTTCGAATGCGAGAATACAACTTCCGGTAAAGCAGTTAGGCTTAACGTTCTTAAGATCCATTGGGTGATCGTCATGTATCGTAAAGATCGCGTCTGCCGTCTTGGCGAGCTCGCTGTCTTCGTTGCCGGTAAACGCGAGGGTCGTAATGCCCGCGTCGTGGCATGCCCTTGCGGTTTCCAGGATGGCTTCTGTCTGGCCCGATTTGGATATGAGCATCATGCAGCTGAGCGTATTTCGGTTGGATTCGACAAACTGATCGGTTTCTAGGAAGTCCTGTATGACGGCCAAAAAGCCAAGTCCAACGAGCTTAGTCGCCATGTACTGCGCAACGATGCGTGAGAAGCCCTCTCCGTTTACTCCGATCATTCTGTTGCGATGCAGTGCGGCGATGAATACGTCTACATCTCCGGTGTGACATACGAAGTGGACGCTACTGTCTTTGAGTGATTGATTCATTTCGCGGGAGACATGCTGAAGGTGCTTGAGATCGTACATCATTTCGCGGTAGCCACGGTAGCCGAGCTTTTTCGAAAGCCTGATGACTGTCGTCATGCTGGTAAAGCATGCCATGGCGACGGGTTTTATGCCAATATCATCGAGGGTGTCGATATTGTTGAGTAGGTATTCGAGTACGCTTTGCTCGGTTTCGGATAGCTTTGCGGCTGAGTAGAGCTTGGAAATCTGCTTTTTATCAACCATCGGTGCTTCCTTCCCGCCGGACGTGTGTGGCCGCTTCCGTTGCGTAAATAATAACTCCTTGGGGAATTCCTTTCCCGCCTTGCAACCGGGGCGGGAAGCGGCCCTCCATGCTGGATACAATATCCAAACACAGGCGAACCATGCAATATTGAATGTGCTAATTGGGGGTTTCGATATGAAACTTACGGTCATAGGTGGCGGTGGCGTCCGCTCCATGTTTTTGGCAAAGAGCATAGCCCAGCAGGCGTCATCGCTTGGAATCGACGAACTTGTGTTTATGGACAATGATCCCGAGAAGCTGCGCATCTACGGTGGCCTTGCCGCCCATGTCTCGGGCATGCTTTGCCCCACGCTTAATTTTTCACTGACGGGCGATGCAGTCGAGGCCGTTAAGGACGCCGATTACGTGATCACGACGATTCGCGTCGGTGGGGACCATATGCGCGTTCGCGATGAGCGCATTGCTCTTTCGCATGGGGTTCTTGGCCAAGAGACGACTGGCGCAGCCGGCGTGTCTTTTGCCATGCGCTCCGTCCCTGCGCTTGCTTCGTATTGCGAGTTAATCAAGAAGTACGCAAAGCCGGACGTCAAGGTGTTTAACTTTACTAATCCCGCTGGCGTCGTATCTCAGGCCCTACGCGATATGGGCTATGATTTTACTTATGGCATTTGCGATGCTCCCTCGGGCATGTTGCATCAGTTTGCCGAGTATAAAGGCGTTGATCCCGCATCGGTTCAGGGCGAGTGCTATGGACTCAACCACCTCTCGTTCTTCCGCAATGTGACGGTTGACGGCGAGGACATCATGTCCGACTTGATCCACGACGACGGGGCATATGCTCATACAGATCTTAGGTTCTTCGAGAAGGACCTCGTCCTAAATCGCGGATGCGTGCCAAATGAGTACCTATACTATTTCTACTATCGCGAGCGCGCCGTTGCCAACGTTCTCTCTTCGCCCCAGACGCGCGGTGAACTAATCGAAGAAATTAATCGAGAAATGACGAGCGAGCTTGCATCTATCGATATTGAGAACGACTTCGAAAAAGGCCTCGCGTGCTTTGAGAAGTGGTACGGAATGCGCGAAAACAACTACATGGCGGCCGAGACGGGTATTCATCGCGACAAGCCGTGGACGTTTGACGTGTACGGCAAAGATGCTGGCGGATACGCAGGTGTCGCGCTCCGCTTCATGGATATTGCTCGCTCTGGCAAGACGCAGCAGATGATCCTGTGCACCCCCAACAATGGCGCCATCCCCGGCCTTCTCGATACAGATGTCATTGAGTCAACGTGCGATATCTCCACCGATGGCTGCGTGCCGCATCGCGTCGAAGCCGATTCTGTGCCCGCGGGAAACCTCGAATTGATTCGTCGCGTCAAGTACTACGAGCGCACCGTGGCGCGTGGCATCGTTAACCGATCGAAGCGCGACATTGTCGAGAGCCTCGCGATGCACCCGCTCGTTAATTCGTACTCCTTGGCGAAAGATATCGCCGCGCAGTACTTTGAGCTTAACCGCGACTACATCGACGGCTGGACAGACTAGTCTGGACGTTAAAACTAGAAATTATGGATGGGCGGACCGGCGTTTATATTGGCGCCCGTTCGCCCTGCTTAGTAAGAAAACGGGTATAGAGTGAACTTGCGAGAGAACTTCAATGTCTTTCTGGAATCGGGCGATCGGGCGAAGGAATGCCGGAGTGGCTGCACGATGGCGTTATATATCCCCTTGTTTGTTATGAGCGCGCTTCAAATTGGTGTATCAAACGTTGCAACTGAGCTCGCCTATATCAATCCGTCCATTACGCTTATTTGCACTGTGGTCGCGGCCTTTTTAAACCTGCTTCTATCGAATGTGGCTTTTTCATTATTTGCCGTCGACCGGTCCAAAGAGACGGTGCAACCTGCTCGAACCCCTCCGGTTTATCTCTTGGCCTCGACGGTTCCCCTCCAGATTTCTGGGGCGCTGCTAATTTATTTGGTTCACTTGATTTTATCGGCAATTGTAGTCTTTGCCTCGCTTGCGAGCGGTCAGCTCGGGGTGTTGTGCTCGCTTGTGGTGGCAGTAATCGTGACGCTTCTTTCCGCGTCGTTCGTATTCGTGTTAATTGAAGATGCGGACGTGGAGCAGAGGGGACTACGAGGCATTCGGTTTGCACCACGCTACATCATGCGTTCGGTCACGGTGCTTCGTTCCTCCTGGAGAGAAATCGCGCGTCCCGCAACGCTGCTGGTGGCATGGAACCTGGTTGCAAGTTGCGCTATCCAGGTTCTTGTTGGATGGGTAGTTTCGAGTGCGGCGCTGCCGTCGGCACTTTCAGTGACGGCGCTTGTGCATGAGGGACTTTATTATGGGGCGTTTGCTTATATGCTGCTTTTGCTAGTTCATTGTGCGGTTGCGAGTTGGCTCGAAATTGACGTGCTCATGGGGGTGTCCTTGTGCGTATCCGAGCAGGATCGATAGCCCGAAGATGAAGCCGCGTTTTCGACATTGAGTTCCTGCGTACCTTGCTTTCTAAGCAGAATTGGCGCGCCGTTTGTTAACAATCGTTTTCCAAGAATTCTTTTGTTGCTCATTTTATAGACTTCTCATTGCTATAATCGCCCACCGCTCAAGATAATCGGAGAGGTTTTCCTATATGGCTCAAACAAAGCAAGACGGCATCACGCTCAGGCAGTGGCTCCCGCTCATCGGGCTCACCTGCTGCGCGTTCGTGTTCAACACGTCGGAGTTCATGCCCATCGGCCTGCTGACCGACATCGCTGCATCGTTTTCGCTCACCGAGGCCCAAGCTGGCATCATGATCTCGGTCTATGCCTGGGGCGTCATGCTGCTGTCGTTGCCGCTCATGGTGTTTGCCTCGCGCTTCGAGTTCAAGCGGATGCTGCTGGGCGTGCTGGCCGTGTTCTCGCTCGGTCAGTTCCTGTCCGCTGTGGCGCCGACCTATCCCATCCTGGTCTGCGCGCGCCTGGTGGTCGCTTGCGCACATGCCGTGTTCTGGTCAGTCGCCTCGATTATGGCCTCGCGCCTGGTCGACACTCGCCACGGCGCGCTCGCCATCAGCATGATCGCCACGGGCTCGTCCATCGCGCAGATCTTTGGCCTGCCTCTCGGTCGCGCCATTGGCTTGGCCGTGGGCTGGCGCATGACGTTTGCCGTGGTCGGGGGCCTCTCAGCCATCGCGGTCGTCTACCAGGCAGCGGTGTTCCCAGCCATGCCGGCGGGTGAGCGCTTTACCGTCAAACAGCTGCCCGAGCTGCTCAAGAACCCGCTCCTCATCGCGCTCTACGCAGTCACGGTCTTCATGGCGACCGGCTATTACGCAAGCTACAGCTATATCGAGCCCTTCCTGGCGCAGGTCGCGCACGTCGATGCGGGCGCCATCACCATGACGCTGACGGCGTTTGGCTGTTCCGGCTTGGTGGGCAGCTGGCTGTTCAGCCGCCTGTTCGACGGGCACCGTTTTCCGTTCCTTGCTATCACGCTCTCCGGCGTGCCGGTGGCCCTGCTGCTCATGGGGCCGGCCGCATCGTCGCTCGTGACAGTGCTTGCCGTCTGCGCACTGTGGGGCTGCTGCGCCACGGCCTTCAATGTGGCGTTCCAGGCCGAGCTCATCAAGCACACGCCGGCAGATTCGTCAGCCGTCGCCATGTCGATCTTCTCGGGCCTGTTTAACCTCGGTATTGGCACGGGCACCGCAATCGGCGGCGCCGTGGTTTCGGGTCCCGGTATCGCTTGGATCGGCTTCGCGGGCGGGGCGATTGCCGTCGTGGGCGTCATCCTCGCCATCACCGTGCTGTTTCCGGCCATCCGCCGCGCCAAGCCCGTCGCCTAATCACGTCCCCTCATCAGTTGCGGTGGAATAGTTCCTGTTTAAGGCTTCTGAAGGCCCAGACAGGAACTATTCCACCGCAACTTATTTTGGGGGAGAGGATACAAGCTGGGCATACAATGGATGTCGTTGTGTTGAGCTTACCGGGAGGTTGCTATGTGGGCATACGAGACGACGTTCTATCAGATCTATCCGCTGGGCTTTTGCGGGGCTCCGCGCGAAAACGCCGCACCCGTTGCCGAGGACGAGCTTGCCCAGGCCGTCAACGTTGCTCCTAACCCCGATGCTCCCATTATGAAAATCGCCAAGTGGGCCGACTACATGCAGGAACTCGGCGTTGGCGCTGTGCTCATCAACCCACCGCTCGAATCTGATAGCCACAGCTACGATACACGCAGCCTGCGCCATATCGACCGTCGCCTGGGTGGGGACGCCGACTTTGCCGCCGTATGCGACACGCTGCATGCCCATGGCATCCGCGTGGTGCTCGATGCCGTCTTCAACCACGTCGGCCGCGGTTTTTGGGCCTTCCGCGATGTGCAGGAGCGCAAGTGGGACTCGCCGTACAAGGACTGGTTCCACATTAGCTTTGACGGCGATTCCTGCTATGGCGATGGCTTTTGGTACGAGGGCTGGGAAGGCCATTTTGAGCTTGTGAAGCTCAACCTGCAAAATCCCGCTGTGGTCGATTACCTGCTCGAGTCCGTGCGCCGCTGGGCCGAGGTCTTTGGCGTCGACGGCCTGCGCCTGGACGTTGCCTATATGCTCGACCGCGACTTTATGCGCCGCCTGCACGCCTTTACCCGTGAGCTCAAGCCCGACTTTGTGCTGATCGGCGAGACGCTCCACGGCGACTACAACCAAATCGTCAACGACGAGATGCTCGACTCCTGCACCAACTACGAGTGCTACAAGGGCCTGTACTCCAGCTTTAACTCGGTCAACATGTTCGAGATCGCCCATTCGCTGCACCGCCAGTTTGGCGGCGATCCGTGGTGCATCTACCGCGGCAAACATCTGCTGTCGTTTGTCGACAACCACGATGTGCCGCGCCTGGCAAGTATCCTCACCGACAAGTCGTGTCTGCGTCCCGCCTACGGCATGCTCTTTGGCATGCCGGGCATCCCGTGCGTCTACTATGGCAGCGAGTGGGGAATTGCCGGCGAAAAGGGTGGCCCCGATGGCGACTGGGCGCTGCGACCTGCGCTCAATGAGCCTGCGCCCAACGAGCTGACGGCGTTCATCACGCAGCTTGCGCACCTTCGCTCGGCCGACGACGCGGCTGCCCGTGCTCTCAACTACGGTGCCTATCGCAACGTGGTGATCCAGAATAAGCAGCTGCTGTTCGAACGCGCTTGTGACGGTGCGACGGTGCTCGTGGCGGTGAACGCCGTGGACGAGCCTTACACCTTTGGCACCGGCGAGCTCAACGGCTCCTTTGTCGATCTGCTTGCCGACGATGCGCCCACGGTCGAGCTGACGGGCACCCTTGAGCTTGCACCCTACGAGGTGCGTTATCTGCTGAGGGCCTAGGCCATGGCAGCGTCTGACGAGGGCTATCAACATATTGAGCATGGGTTTGAGCCTGTGTTCGACCAGCACTCGCGCGTTTTGGTGCTGGGGTCGTTTCCCTCGGTGCTTTCGCGCGCCAATGCCTTTTATTACGGCAACCCTCAGAATCGCTTTTGGCGCGTGATGGCCGCGTGCCTCGGTGTGCCTGTTCCGCCCAACGAGGGCGATCCTTTGGCAAGCGGTGAGCCCGCGATGCTCGATGCCTCCATTGCCGCCAAGCGGGCCATGCTGCTGAACGGCGGCGTGGCCCTGTGGGATGCAATCGAGAGCTGCGACATTAAGGGCTCGAGCGACGCGAGCATCCGCAACGTTGTGCCGGCACATATCGAGCGCATTACCGATGCCGCGTCGATCGAGGTCGTTGTCTGTAACGGCGGTACGGCAGGGCGACTCTACAAACGCTACTTGCAAGATCGGACGGGGTTGCCTGCCGTCGTCCTGCCCTCGACAAGTCCTGCCAATGCCGCCTGGCGCCTGGAGCGGCTTGTTGAGCGGTGGAGCGGCGCCGCTGATTGGCAGGCTTTTTCGATTTAGCAGTTTGAGTGCTCGGCAAGATGCCTCATAACGGCGTGCCAGATCGGTGTGGGCAGTGCAGACGTGGCGCGCACCATGCCGTCGGTGTCGACGCCACCCGTTGCGGCACCACCGAGCTTTTGCGCGTGTTCGACGGAACATCCCATGCGAACGGCGCCCACGAGCTTGTCCATGGCCTCAGAAAACGGTCGCCGCAAGAGTCCCATGCGCGGAGAGCGACGAAGCGCCGCAATGCCGCTGCCGGCGCAGATGGCAACGCCGCCACACCACAATTGGCCATGGCGCTCACATGCCTTGTGCAGGCGAACGGCGGTCCCACGCGCCTGCTCAGTGCCCTCTTGTGCGGCTCGAATCGCGACATAGACGCGCGTTCTCGTACCGCCAAAGCGCTCAAGCGCCTGCTCGATGGCTGTCAACGTCTCATCGTCAGCCACATCTTCAATGGCCAGCACGATGCCATCGGCAACGCTGCCGGCGTCATTTGCCTTCAAGTCGACCGGGCGGGGGAGTGCGGTGCCGGAAAGTTGAGCATAGGCGGCGATGGCATTCTGCAGGTCCCAGAGCAAAAAATCAAGATCGGCGCTATTGGGAATACTGATATACGCAACGGTGTGCAGTGTTTTTGGTACGTCGCCGCGCGCGGTCGTCTCCATGCCATCTCCTTTCCGGCTCGTTTCCGTTTAGGTTACACCGTCTGGTGGCGCCCCGCCGCGCTATCCTAGTGCAACCCTTACGAAAGGAACGCCATGCGTCTGCCCATGAATACCTCGCTTGCCACGCTCAAGCCCTCCGGTATCCGCCGGATCAACGCGCTCGCCGCCCAGCACCCGGGGTGCATCGCGCTTGCGCTTGGCGAGCCCGATTTTCCCACGCCCGATGTGATTAGTGCCGAGGTGACCGCCGCACTGGACCGCGGTGACACGCACTATCCGCCCAACAACGGTCGCCCCGCCCTGCGTGAGGCGTTATCTGCCTACATGGGGGACGCGGGCCTTACGTTTTCGGCCGACGAGGTCATCCTGACCGACGGCGCGACCGAGGCCCTGTCGGCAACATTCATGGCCATGCTCAACCCCGGCGACGAGGTCATTATCCCCACGCCGGCCTTTGGCCTGTACGAGAGCATCGTCGTGGCCAACCACGCCAAAGCGGTCTTTTTGGATACGGAGCCTGCGCAATTTCAGATTGACGAGGATGCGCTTCGTGCTTGCGTGACGCCGGCGACCAAGGCCATCGTCATCTGCTCGCCCAACAACCCCACGGGCTGCATCCTCAACGCAGCATCGCTCGACGCCGTGGCACACGTGGCGGAGCAGACGGGCATCTACGTGATCTGCGACGACGTATACAACCGCCTGGTCTACGTGGACGGCTACGAGCGCTTTGCCCAGCGCCACCCGGAGCTTCGTGAGCAGACGGTAGTCATCGAGAGCTTCTCCAAGCCCTGGGCTATGACCGGCTGGCGCTTGGGCTGGCTCGCAGCCGCAGCCCCCGTCATCGCCGAGATCGCAAAGGCCCATCAATACCTAGTATCGAGCGCCGTCTCCTTTGAGATGGATGGCGCAGCCCGAGCCCTCACCGTCGACCCAACCCCCATGCTAAAAGTCTACCGAGCCCGCCGCGAGCGCGTACTCGAAGCCTTAAACGCCATGGGCCTCGACGTAGTAGAGCCCGCAGGAGCCTTCTATACTTTCCCGAGCATCAAAAAGTTCGGCCTAACCAGCGAAGACTTCTGCATCAAAGCCATCAAAGAAGCAAACGTAGCCCTAGTCCCGGGAGACTGCTTCGGAACCGAAGGCCACATCCGCTTAAGCTACTGCGTTTCCGACCAAGATCTGGACGAAGGCCTAAATCGCCTGTCCACCTTCATTTCGACCTTATAGCCCAGCGGGACGCAACACATCAGCCCACCGACCCAAGCATTATGAGTGGGGGCGTCAGCTAACGAAAACCCGGGCTGCCCAAAGTCACCGCAGGCCGCGCCGCCGAAGGCCGGGCGCAAGGTTTTCGTA
>CABUCA010000043.1 GCA_902489965.1 uncultured Collinsella sp. | reverse complement strand
CACGCCGCTGCTATCGCCGAGGGTTTTATCGGTACCGACGATTCAATGTCAACCCCGCCGATGATACATCGACGCCCCTCCACCAAACGGTGGACGTCGTAGCCGTGGCCAATGCGCAGGTTACTGAACATGGGGAAGGTCCTCTCCCTCGGCCATGCGACCGAGCAGAATCGCGGTTACGGGACGCAGGTCCTCGGGCACCGTCACCTTAAGGTTGTCGCGTGGGCTCTGGACGCAGCGGACGCACCCACCCATGCGCTCGACCAGCGATGAATCGTCGGTACCGATAAAACCCTCGGCGATAGCAGCGGCGTGAGCGCGCTTCATGGCGTCGACGCTAAAAATCTGCGGCGTCTGCGCGGCCCAATAGAGCTCGCGCGGCGGCGTCTCGACGATATTATCGCCGTCGACGATCTTGAGCGTGTCGATCGCGGGCTGACCGCACACGACACCGTCGAGCGAGCGGTCACCCATGAGCACGTCGATAGCGTGGTCGATGGCCTCGGTCGTAATGAGCGGACGGGCGCCGTCGTGGATAGCGACATATTCGAAACCCGCCGGCACCGCGTGCACGCCGGCGCGGGTGGAATCCTGACGAGTATCGCCGGCATCGGCAAAGCTGATGGGCGTGTCATAGTCAAACGGGTCGATAGCCAAGCGGCGCATCTCGGCACGGCGCTCGGCAGGGCAAACCACGACGATATGGCCGACCTTGTCGCTACGATCGAACGCGCGGATGGACCAGCTCATGAGCGGACGGCCCGCCACGTTAACGAGCTGCTTGCCGCCGGGATTTCCAAAGCGCTGGCCGCTGCCGCCGGCAACGACCACGGCGCATACGGGCGCCATTATGCGTTCCCCTGTTTGGTGCCCTTCATGCGGTACAGCGAGTCCGCAAGAATGGCAGGGTTGTTGACGCCAAAGTCGCCCAAGCGCTCCGGATCCTCGCTGATGTCGTCCATGAGCTCCTGCAGCGAGCCATACTCGTCGACAATCTTCTCGGCCACGCCGTCGCGCACGACGGACACGCGCGAAAGCGTGCGCAGGCCCAGCGGCGTCATGACGGAGTCCTCGTCCAAGTCGTCATAGCCCAGAACTGCCGCCACGTGCTGCGGGTCGGACAGGTCCTTAGGCGTCATGCGGCTCAGCTCGGCGCGGATCTTTTCGGCGTTGGCCTCGGAGGAATCGCTCGCGTAGTCGCGAATCATCAGGTCGTACTCGGTATCCATGCTGGAGCCGGCGAGCTGCTCGAGCTGCATCTGCACGAGCTTGCCCTGGTTGCCCAGCTTGACAATGCAATCCTTAAGCTCGGTCTTTGCCTGTTGCATGATCTCGAAACTCGAGAAGATGCCGGTGATGTCGGCGAGCGTGACGTAGTCGTCGAGCTCAAGGGCCGTCAGGCGCAGCAGGGAGCGATCGAGCGACTGACGGGTAGTCTGGAGCGTGGCGACGAGCTGGTTGACCGAGCTCATGATGGTGGTGACGGGCTGGATCTCGTAGCTCTTGCCGTGAACGTACACGTTAACGACGGCGCGACGGGCCGAGACCGAGATCACGATGGCATCGGTGAGCACCGACATGCGAGCGGCAGTACGGTGACGCATGCCCGTCTCACTCGTGGCGAGCGAGGGATCGGGATTGAGGTGGAAGTTGGCGCGCAGGATCTGGGTGAGGTCGCCATCGATAACGATGGCGCCGTCCATCTTGGAAAGCTCGAACAGGCGGTTCGAGGTAAACGAAATGTTGAGCGGGAAGCCGTCGTTACCGGCGGCGAGCACGTTTTCGGTGTCGCCGACGCAGATAAGGGCGCCCAGGTGACCGGCAATGATCATGTCGAGGGCGGTGCGGATCGGCTGACCGGGGGCAGTCAGGCGGATGGCCTGTTCCATACGCTTTTGCAGCTCGTTCTTATCCAAGGCATCGCTCCCATCGTATACGCTCCATAAACGTCAATAAGTTTCTCACGGTTTGCCCCTGTGACGCCCGCAAAATCCGATGCTTACAGAATGAGCGAACACAGCTGAGAGCCCCAATCCAAATGAGCTGCTTATGTGGTAGCATCGGGATTCGCATAAATGAGGGAGTAGTCGCGTGATCGGGTTCGCCTCCGGTGGCGCGGCAAGTCAACACACTGGCCGATGCGGCCTGGCTTGCCTTAATGAACGAGACTCGTGGCTGTGCGCGCAACGCGTACGCCACGAGTCTTTTTTGTTACTCCCCCAAGAGGTACACGCGGGCCCGCCCGCAGAGAGGGAGCCAGACTATGGGACTCGCAGAGCTCGTGTTGCTCGCCGTTGGCCTTTCGATGGACGCCTTTGCCGTATCCATCTGCAAGGGCCTTGGCATGAAGAAGATCAACCTTAAGGTCGCCGTAGTGCTCGGCCTGTTCTTTGGCGGCTTCCAGGCAGGCATGCCCGTGATCGGATGGGCGCTTGGCAGTCAATTCATGAGCATCATCGGCCCCATCGACCACTGGATCGCCTTTATCCTTTTGGCCTTCATCGGCAGCAAAATGCTGTGGGAAGCCTTTACCGAAGACGAGGATGAAGACGACGGCAAGGATGCCGAAAAAATTGACCTGGCAGAATATCTGATTCTTGCCATTGCTACCTCGATTGACGCCCTAGCCGTAGGCATCTCGTTTGCGGCGCTCTCGGTTGACATCGTTCCCGCTGTATCGCTTATCGGCGTCACAACGTTTATCTTCTCCGTCGCCGGCGTAGCAATCGGCCACACCTTTGGCGCGCGTTACGAAAAACCCGCCACCATCGTGGGTGGCGTCGTGCTCATCCTCATCGGGCTTAAGATCCTGCTTGAGCATCTGGGGATTTTGGCGCTGTAACGCCAAGCACAATCGCTCAAAACTCAACGCCAGCACAAGGCCTTATGCAGAGTTTTGCATGAGGCCTTTTCGTGCAGACTTTTGCATGTCATACTGATATGCAAAAGTCTGCACGTTAGGAGATTGCCGTGGATACCCTTCCCATCACCACATCGCGCCAAGCTGGCATCTACGTGCGCCAGTCACGCGAGTCGCAGGGAATCACCCGTGCGACCCTCGCTAAAAAGGCCGGTGTTTCGGAGCGCCTGCTCGCATCGCTCGAGTTGGGCGACGCCACCGGCATTCGACTCGACAAGTTGCTGACCGTCTTTAACGCACTCGGCATAGGTCTCTTCGCGCAAAGCGATAACGACTCCATCGCATCGCCCTCCGAACATCCGACGACGATAGTGAACCTCCCTATCGCGAACTCGAATACTCTGCCAAAGCCAAGCGTAGGCAGACGACCCACTCGACAAGGAACGCCAGCTTCCTATGGTGCCTTGCTGGCCCAAATCGCAGCCGAGCAAGGCCTTTCCGGCACTTCAAACCTCTCCTTTGGCTGCAAGGTTGTGAAATAAATGGCAGAGATGGAGCTCACGACCCTCATTTGTGGCGAAATCGCCGGCACTCTCCGGCAAGACGAGCATGGACTCTGCAGCTTTGCATACGCCCCAACCTATCGCGGAGCACCGTTATCGCTAACAATGCCGCTTTCCAATCGCACGTATGGCCATAACATCGTCCGCCCGTTCCTATTTGGCCTTTTGCCCGACAGTCAAGAGCAGCGTCGCGCTATTGCCACCGAGCATGATGTTGCATCCAACAACCCCGTCGCCCTCTTGTGCCATATCGGTCTTGACTGCGCGGGGGCCGTTCAGTTTTGTCGAGCCGATCAATTAGACGCCGCCCGCGGCAGGGTCTCGGCATACCGCCCGCTTACCAATTCTCAAATCGCTCACAAGCTCAAAGCAATTCGCGATGACGAAAGAGAGACATGGATGGGCTCCAACGAAAGCTGGTCCCTGGGCGGCAATCAAGGCAAATTTGCACTAGCTTGGCATGATGGCCAATGGTGCGAATGTCTAGGGTCATCCCCCACTACCCATATCTTCAAAAATGGTGTCGTTGGGTTCAAACATCAGGCCTTAAACGAATTCGTCTGCATGAAAACGGCTCGGCGTGTTGGCATTCCAACTGCCAACGTCTCCTATTACACATTTGAAGACGAAGCCGCGCTCGTCGTTGAACGGTACGACAGAATGGTCAATAGCAGCAGAAATATCGAAAGGCTTCATCAGGAGGACTTTTGCCAGGCGCTTGGTGTATTGCCAAGCCAGAAATACACCGCCGACGGAGGACCAACTACACGAGACATCCAAGAACGACTGATTAACACAGTCCCCCACCACATGAATCTTGTGCTTTTTACCTATATGTTGTTCTATAACGCCATTATCGGAGCGCCTGACGCACACGCTAAAAACTACTCGCTCATCCTTGGCAAAGGCACAAACGCGGCACTCGCACCCATGTACGATGTCGCATCGGGCTTAGCATACGAACGTATGCGGCGAAAAGCGCGCCTCGCCATGAGCGTTGGCGGCGAGAACCGTGTGGGGCGCATCGGACCCAACGCAATTCGCCGATACCACGGTATGGGCGACCCCGCGCTGGAGGCGGCGCTCACCGATGCCGGGCTATCCGAGAAGTTTTGCTTTGCGACCATGATGGACCTCGCCTACGAGGTACCCATTTGCATGGAAGAGGTCATGGACGAATACGCCGACCTGCCCGGCATGGCGGACCTGCGCGAGCATATGCTCGGCCCCGTCCGCGAAAACTGCCAGCGCACCCTCGACCTCATCAAGGCGGATATGGGCTAGACGCCCGCAATTTCCCATTTCCCAAAAGAAGAGAGGGGGCACCTGTCGCAAAGACCGGGTGCCCCCTCTCGTAATGTCATTTGCAATCCGCTAGCACGTGGCTCGGACTGCCGTTAGCGCAACCTTTACGCAGCGAGGCGCTTGAGGACGTCGATGAGCAGCTCGTAGAAGCGCTCGGCAGAAGCGAGCTCCATGCTCTCGTCCGGGGTGTGGACATCGGAGAGCGTCGGGCCCACGGCGATGGCGTCCAGGCCGTGCAGGGCCTCGGCAAACAGGCCGCACTCAAGGCCAGCGTGAATGGACTCGATTCGTAGCTCGGAGCCAAAGAGCTCGCGATAGCTCTCGACAAAGACGTCGCGGACCGGCGAATGCTCGGCATAGCTCCAGCCGGGATACTCGAACTCAAACTTGGCGTCGAAGCCCAGGACATCGGCCAGCGTCTGCAGGCGGTCCTTGAACTCGTTCTGCAGCGAGGTGATCGAGGAGCGCGGGGACAGCATGATCTTGACTTGGTCGTCAGAGGTGGCAACCACGCCGATGTTGGAGGAAACCTCGACGGAGCCGTCGGTGGCGACATTGCGGCGGATCACACCGTTGGGGGCAAGACGCAGAGCGCGAATAAGGGCAAGTGCGGACTTCTCGTCCATGGCCTCGACCTCAGTGTTGTCGGCAATCTCAACCGTGCAGGTAAAGCCGGGGTCGAAGACCTCGAGCTCGGCAGTAACGTCGGCGATGATGCCCTTTGCGATCTGGGCCGCGGCCTCGGCTGCAGCGTGGTCGGCGTAGACCAGAACAGCCTTGCACTCACGGTTGATGGCGTTGTCCTTGGTGCCGCCGTTAAAGCTAACGATGGCGGGCTCGCCGGCAACCATCAGGCGGTCGATGATGCGGGCCATGATGAGGTTGCCGTTGCCGCGCTCCAGGTTGATATCGCTGCCGGAGTGGCCGCCCAGCAGGCCGGAGATGTCGAGCGTGAGGGTGCTACCGGTCTTGTGCTCGCGCGTGATCGGGCAGGTGTAGGTAACGACGACGCCGCCGGCGCAGCTGACGGTGGCAACGCCCTCTTCCTCGGAGTCAAGGTTAATCATGGTGCGGGCGCTAATCTGGGACTTGTCGAGCGTCTCGGCGCCGACCAGGCCAGTCTCCTCGTCGGTGGTGAACACGCACTCGAGGGCGGGGTGAACGATCGAATCGTCATCGAGAACAGTGAGCATCAGAGCGACGGCAATACCGTTGTCGGCACCCAGAGTGGTGCCGTTAGCGGTGAGGACGCCGTCCTTGACGACCAGGTCGATACCATCAGTCGTAAAGTCGTGCTCAACGGAGCCCAGCTTGTCGCACACCATGTCGATGTGGCCCTGCAGCATCACGGTCGGGGCATTCTCGGCACCGGCAGATGCGGGCTTGCGAATGATAACGTTGTAGACCTCGTCCTGATACACATCGAGACCGCGCTCCTTGGCAAACGCGACCAGGAAATCGCTGATGCCCTTCTCGTTGCCAGACCCACGGGGGATCGCGCTGACCTCCTCAAAGAAATGGAACAGCTGGGCGGGCTCGTAGCCGGTAATCTTGTAGTCCATGGTGCCTCCTTGGCGCAACTGGTTAGACAGTAAGACATGCGACTTGTATATTCCCAGACTTTGCGTGCATAAACCAGTCGAAAACGCCGAGCGCCCTCGCATCATCGGCTAACGGCGAGGAAACGCCACTTTATCAAGATAAAGCATGTTAGACGGGCCGTGCCGAAGGGACGTTGGACCCTTCAACCAACTTCAACGCCTGTTGAACATTAATGCATACACCATTGGTATGTTTGATGAGATTTTTGTCCTCTGTCACGACGTAATCGGCATCAATGCGATTGGCGACGCCCAGCATCAGGTCGTCCTCAAAGTCGTTGTGATGATACTTGAACACAAAGGAGTCGAAGACCTCGTCTGCACCGACCGAGGCAATAATCGACTTTTGCCGAATCAGGCGAACGCACGCCCACGCTGTCTCGTCGGCACCGGCGATGGCTTCGGGAGTGAGAGCCCCCTCACGGCGGGCGTCGGCCTTCATCGTCCTTCCCAGAATGTAATAGACGTCTTTGACAGACAGGGAGGACGAGAAGAGGACGATATCCTCCGCTTCCGCCGCGCGAGAAAGGAGCTCGACTATCGGCCTGGTCGCATTCGTACGAGCGAGAAAGTAATCTAGCCAGACGTTCGTGTCGATCAACAGCTTGAGCACACGTTTCGTTCCGACGCCGCTCATAATTCGATCCAATCGCTGAATCTCTCGATCATCATTTGATCGTATAACTCGTCGTAATCAAAGGCTTCATCGGGGCTCGGCCTCTGAATCGAGAACCGCTCATAAAAATTCGAAATTAACGCAGCCCCTTCCGAGACGCGGGACGAACTCGCCTTCGATCGTATGTCGTCAGGCAGGACTTCGTCATCATTCTTTTTTGCGACGGGCATATGACCGTTCTCGGTCAAGTACTGCCACAGCTCCCTCACAGCTTGTGACGGCGTCATGCCAATATGAGTCAGTACGGCGTCTCCTGCCTCTTTGAGCTGGCGATCTATACGCACGTTCATCTGAACTGGCCGCGTGTCGAGTATTGATGTAGGCATATCAACTCCTTTGCTATACTGAATCTCAATTTTAGTATAGCACGGCAGATTGAAGCACATTTCAATAGAAACGGGGGCGCCTCCTTATCGGAAACGCCCCCGTTATACAAGGTATGTTTAATCCCTACAGCGCGCCGGAACCGGCTTGCATCATGCCGCCGGGGCCCGAGGTCACGCCGCCGCTCACGGGCGCGACGTTGCCGGTGTGCGGTGCCGCCGGGGCGGTATCGCCACCGAGCGTGCCCGCCGGACGCGGTGCCGGGATCTCGCCCGTGCCGTGGCTAAAGACAAACTTGCCATCGGCCACGTCGCACAGGACGGTATCGCCCTCGCCCCACTCGCCGGCCAGAAGCTCCTCGGACAGCGGGTCCTCGATAAGCTTTTGAATAGCACGGCGCAGCGGACGCGCACCGTTGGTGAGGTCGGTGCCCTCGGCCACGATCTTGTCATAGGCCGCATCGGTGAGCTTGATGTTCATGCCGTTGGCAATCAAACGCTGACGCAGGTCGTCCACCAGCAGGTGCGCGATCTTGGTGAGATTCTCACCCGAGAGCTTCTGGAACACCACGATGTCGTCGATACGGTTGAGCAGCTCGGGGCGGAACAGGCGCTTGAGCTCGCCCATCGCGCGACCACGGATCTCACTCGACGTGAGACCTTGCTCGCCGGTGGTGCCAAAGCCAACGCTCGCATCCTGCGCAATCTCGCGAGCGCCCACGTTGGACGTCATGATGATCACGGTGTTGCGGAAGTCGACCGTCTTGCCCTGGCTATCGGTCAGGCGGCCCTCCTCCAGCACCTGCAGCAAGATGTTGAAGATATCGGGGTGCGCCTTCTCGATCTCGTCGAACAGCACGACCGAGTACGGGTGGCGACGAACGGCCTTGGTGAGCTGGCCGCCCTCGTCGTGACCGACGTAACCCGGAGGGCTACCGATGAGCTTGGAGACCTCGAACTCGCTACCGAACTCGGACATGTCGAAGCTGATGAGTGCATCCTTGCTGCCAAAGAGGTACTCGGCGAGCGTCTTGGCGAGCTCGGTCTTGCCCGTGCCGGTGGGACCAAGGAAGATAAAGCTGCCGCCGGGGCGACGCGGATCCTTGAGCGGCGAGCGGCTGCGGCGCACGGCCTTGGCAACGGCCTCGACAGCCTCATCCTGACCGATAATGCGCGTCTTGAGCACGCTTTCGGCTTGCAGCAGGCGACGGCTCTCGCTCTCGGTAAGCGAGGACACCGGCACGCCCGAAGTCACGGACACGATATCGGCGATCTGGCTCACGTCGATGGTGAGCGGGCTGGCGTCGAGCTCGGCCGTCCAGGCGGCCTTGGCCTCGGCGAGCTCAATCTCGGCAGCTTTCTGCTGCTCGGTGATCTCGGCGGCCTTGTTCATATCGTCGCTCTCGGTGGCCTCCTGCGCGGCGGCCTTGAGCTCCTCCACGCGATGCTCGGCCTCACGCACCGGCTCGGGCGCGCGATTCGCGGCGATGCGAGCGCGGGCACCGGCCTCGTCAATGAGGTCGATAGCCTTATCGGGCAGGAAGCGATCCTGGATGTAGCGGTTGGAAAGGTTCGCGGCGGCCTCGATAGCACCCTGCGTATAGCGCACATGGTGGTGCTCCTCGTAGCGCGGCTTGAGTGCGGTCAGGATCTTGACCGTGTCCTCAACGCTCGGCTCCTCGACATCGATGGTCTGGAAACGCCGCTCAAAGGCCGGATCCTTGGTGAGGTACTTGCGGAATTCCTCGGCCGTGGTGGCGCCGATAATCTGGAAGGCACCGCGCGCAAGCACGGGCTTGAGCATAGAGCTCGCGTCGATGGAACCCTCGGCAGAACCGGCACCGATGATGGTGTGCATCTCGTCGATAAACAGGATGACGTCATCGGCTTCGGTGGCCTCCTGGATCACGTTCTTGAGGCGCTCCTCAAACTCGCCGCGATACTTGGCACCCGCCACGAGGCCCGGCAGGTCGAGCGTCCAGATATTCTGGTTCATGAGGTTCTCGGGCACGTTGCCGGCTGCAATCTGCTGAGCTAGGCCCTCGACAATGGCCGTCTTGCCCACGCCGGGGTCGCCCAGAATGAGCGGGTTGTTCTTGGTGCGGCGCGAAAGAATTTCCATCATACGCTGGACTTCCTTTTCGCGACCAATTACAGGGTCGAGCTCGCCGTCGCGCGCCTTCTGTGTGAGGTTGGTCGCGAACTGCTTAAGCGTATCGGTGCCACTCCCCTTTTGCTGAGAGGCATCCGAGCCGCTAAAGAACGGCAGGCCCGCACCGGGACGACCAGCACCGGCGCCGGCGAGCGGACGCTTCTTGTCCTGGTCCTTGGCGGTGAGTTTCTCGATAGCCTTTTTGATGGAGGCGGACGACACACCTAGGCGCATGAGGATGTCCATGGCCATGCCGTTGCCCTCTTCGACGATGCCGATCAGCAAGTGCTCGGTCGACACGTAGGTCTGGTTGTTCTCACGCGCCACGCGGAATGAACGCTCCATCACGCTAATGACGAGCGGCGTAAAGGCGAGCTTGGCCGCCTCGGTCTCCTCACTGGGCTCGGGAACCGTGGTCTGGACCTCTTTGAGAGTATCCATGATGTCATCGTAGGAGATGTCGAGCGAACGCAGTGCCTCGGCGGCAATGCCCTCGTCCTCCTTGGCAAGCGCGAGCAGCAGGTGCTCGGTGCCCACCTTATTTGAATGAAGATCGAGCGCCTCCTGTTTGGCCATCGACATGACCTTGCGCGCTCGATCGGTAAATCTATCTAACATGCTCGTTTCCTTACATGAGTTCATCGAAATCAAAACGCCCGCCCGTCGGCGGCGCTTTTGTCTCTTTACCCACAGGTTGTCTATGTTAACAGCTGGAGGAATATCTATAAACCCGGCTCACATGAATGCAGGTTATGACCGCATCGCGGGACTCACCGCGCGATGCGCGACAGGCGCCCCGCAAGAGAAACCCTAGGCGTCTTTCACCACGTCGGGACTCGTCGCACGCGATGCGCGATAGGCATCGGCCTCCTTGGAGACGCGTTCGAGCAGCTCGGATGTATCGACGCCCTCGACTTGCGCGACCGTTTCCACCGTCTGCATGGCGACCGCCCTCAGGTACGCGCACGCGCTGTCCCCCAGCTGCTCGAGGTCTATCTCCTCGCCGCCCTCCCGGGCAAAGCCGACCGCCATCACAAAGTCCATGATGCCCGAGACCAGAAAGCCCACCGCAAAGCTCGAATCCGCCTTGAGCTCTTCTCCGTCGGGGTGGACGATCTCTCTCACGCGGTCGATGATGATCGTATGGATGCCCTGCACGACCTGCTCGGCGGCACCCGCTCTCATGGTGATGACGATGCGCCGCAGCAGGCAGCGGACGTCGCGCCGGTCGAACGCCGAAAGGTCGCCCTCGCTCGAAAAATGCCAGAGGGCATCGGTGATGAGCTCGTTATCCTGCAGCAGCTGGGCTATGGCGATGGCGACGAGTTCATCGAAATCGTGAAAATAGTAGTAAAACGTTCCGCGATTGCACCGGGCGGCGCGGGTCACCTCGCCAACCGACAGCTCGAAGATGCTGTTGTTCTCGATGAGCTCCCAAAACGCCTCGATGATACGGGTGCGTGCATCGGGCGCATCGGCGTCCTTACGCGGTCTCGCCATGCGCCTCACCGCACCCCTGCGCCTTGGCGTTCATGATGAGCATCTGAAGACGGTTCTCCACGTTGGCGAAGCTCACGTCGGGATCGTAGTCGAGCGGCAGGAACTGCGCCGTGGGATACTGCTCCTTGAGCGCATGGATGAGCCCGCGCCCCACGACATGGTTGGGCAGACACCCGAACGGCTGCAGGATCACGAAGTTGCGGCAGCCGCGCTTGGCGTGCTCGAGGATCTCCGCCGGAATCAGCACGCCCTCGCCCGCATCGAACGTATGGTGCAGGATCTTATCGCTCGCGCGCACGAGCTCGGGCATGCGCGTCGGCGGCTCGTAGAGCGGGCTCGCCGCGCCCAGGCGGTCGCAACGGTCGTGCGCGAGCTCGAACAGGTTGTCCGCCGTGGCGTACCAGGCCTTTTCGGGCAGCGACAGGTCGACGTGGAACTCGCGCGACTGCGCATGCTTGTAGAAATAGGTCTTGCGGATCACGTCGGTCATGCGCGCCTCGATGACCTCGAGCCCGTTGTCCTCGAGGTAGCGCTCGATCTCGTGGTTGGCGCCGAGATGGAAATTGAGCAGGTACTCGCCCACGATGAGAACGGTCGGATGCGGGTTCGAGCGGTCGTACGGAACGGCGTCCATGATCGCAAGCGCGCGTTTGAAGCCCGTCGCCTGGCCTCTCAGCCCGGAGCGCTCCATGCCCTCGATAACCTCATCGAGCGCGCGGTCGAACGCAGCGTCCGCCGCGCCCTTCTCGAGCTCGTAGGGACGGATGCGCCTAAGCATGGCCTCGAGGGTATCGATCATGGGAAGACCGTAGGCGATCTGGATGCTCGGGCCAAGGCCGAGCTTGAAGCCCGGATGCGCATTGTGGGCATCGACGTCGTCGTTGGTGAGCACCGGGACATAGTCGTATCCCGCGTCGTCGAGCGCGCGGCGCAGCAGGGGCATGTAGTGCGTCAGGCGGCAGTCGCCGATATACTTGCCAGTCACCACGGCGACGTCGTGCGGGTCGTACTTACCGCTCTCGAGTGCCGCGAGCGCCTCGCCGATCACGATTTGCGCGGGGAAGCAGATGTCGTTGTGCACATAGCGTTTGCCCAGGCGGATGGCATCCTCGCGCCCGATATCAAGGGCCTCGGCGCGCACGCCCTGATTGCGCATCGCCGCGGTCATGAGCCTGCAGAACGCATGGGAGGTGTTGGGGACCAGCGCGATCTTGTCGTGCCGGTCGCGCTTGGTGTACTTGACCTTATACGGGTCGTCGAGCGGATGGACCGCGTGCACCCGGGCGCCCTCGGCACGCTCCTCCGCGCGACGACGGTTGACCGACTCGATAAACGAACGCACGCGAATGCCCATGGGACCGGCGACGTCGCTCTCATCGAGCTTGATCATCATCGGAACCTTGGAGCCCATCTCGCCCATCATGCGCGCGATCTCGTCGGTGAGATACGCATCGTGGCCGCAGCCGAAGCTGCCCATCTGCACGAGCTCGAGCTCGGGCGTCGATGCGACGATGACCGCGCACGACAGCATGCGCGCATGGTAGTTGTTCACGATGTCGATGCGGCTGTTGGAAAGATCGACGTTGCAGACCCCCGGCACCGCATCGGGCGTCAGCACGGGGATGCCGCGCTCAGAGAAGAGCTTGGGCAGCCCGTGGTTGACCAGCGGGTCGTTGTGGTACGGGCGCGAAGCGATCACCACCGCGTAGCCGCCGTCCTCGCGCACGTTCTCGAGCACCTGCCTGCCGCGCAGCTGCAGCTGGTTCTCAAACGTCTGCTGCGCGCGGTCCGCCTGCTCGGTCGCCTTGGCAACCAGGTCGGCATCGATATCGAAGGTCTCCTTGCACCACGCCTTGAGCTGGCGGTTTCGGTCGCCCTCGTCGTACCAGTGGAACAGCGGCGTATCGAACGGAACGCCGAAACGCTCCTCCGGGTTATCGGAATTGCGCATCACGTAGGGGTATCCCTTTACGACGGCGCACATCCACTCGCTGGTAGAGGCGGTGTTTTCGGTGGGCACCGTCGTGATGATGGGCATGAAGATGCGGTCGACGCCGGCGTCGACGAGATTGCGGATGTGCCCGTGGACGAGCTTGGCCGGGAAGCACACGGTGTCGGATGTGACGTGCGCCAGACCGCGCTCGTACATCGCCTTGGTGCTGCGTCCCGAGACGCGCACCTTAAAGCCGAGCGTGCTGAAGAACGTCGACCAGAACGGCATGGTGTCCCAGAACTCGAGCACACGGGGAATGCCGATCGTGACATCGCGCCCCCCGCAGACGGGAACCGTGGGGCACGACTCGAACAGCAGCTTCTCGCGGTCGACAAAGAGATTGGGGGCAGCCGCGGTCCGGTCGCGCCCCGTGCCGGGTGCCTGTGCCTCGCAAGCACCCTGCGGACGCAGCTCCTCCGCCGCGGGAACCTCGCGCACGAGCTCATCCCATGAGATGGCGCCGCCGCGCGGGCAGCGATTGCCCGTGACGTAAAGCGAGCCGTCGCCAAATGCCACGACCGCGCGCTGGCAGCGGTTGTTGCACCGACGGCAGGTAACGCCGCCGAACTCGCGATGCTCGAAGCGCTCCACGGCATCGAGCCCGATAAACGACGTGCCGGCGTCGCCCTTGCGGCATTCCTCGCGCGCGAGCAGGGCGATACCGATAGCGCCCATCAGCCCCGGGTGGGGCGCACGCGTGACGGGTTTGCCCAGATACTGCTCGAATGCGCGCAGCACCGCGTCGTTTCGGAACGTGCCGCCCTGGACGACGACTTTGTCGCCCAGACGGTTGAGATTTGAAACGCGAATGACCTTGGTGAACACGTTCTCGATAATCGAACGGCAGAGACCGGCCATGATGTCGCCCGGACCCTTACCGCGCCGCTGCTCGGAAACGACGCTGCTGTTCATGAACACCGTGCAGCGGCTGCCGAGAACGGCGGGGGCTTTGGACGAAAATGCCTCGGTCGCGATATCCTCAACGGCTATTCCGAGGTTTTTGGCAAAACCCTCGAGGAACGAGCCGCAGCCCGCAGAGCACGCCTCGTTGACGACGATATCGGTCAGCACGCCGTGGTTGAGCCAGATGGCCTTCATATCCTGTCCGCCGATGTCGAGCACGAAGGTCGCATCGGGAACGCATGCGCACGCGGCGCGGGCGTGCGCGACCGTCTCGACCGTATGGTAGTCGGCGTGGAACGCGCGCGCGAAAAGCTCCTCGCCGTATCCCGTGGTGCCCACGGCATCGATCGCAAGCGTGACTCCCGCTGTCTCCCAGCGGTTCTTCAAGCTGACAAGACCCTGTTGGGCGACGTCGAGCGGTCTGCCGTTATTAGACGCGTAGAACGAATCGACAAGCTCACCCGCCTCATCGACCAGGGCGAACTTGGTCGTCGTGCTCCCCGAATCGATACCGAGCGCCACACGCACCGTCTCTCCGGGCGCATACGCATCCGGACCCTTTGCCGGCGTCTCTTTGCCATGGCGTGCCGTAAAATCCGCCTGCTCGGCAGGTGTGGCAAAAAAGGGCTGGGCAAGACGTCCCTCCCCGCTTGCGGGCGCGACCGTCTCGAGCTTATCCAGCCGGACAAAAGCGTCGGGAAGGTCGATCGGTTGGGACGATGCGAACATGTCGGTCAGCGACAGGGCGGCACCGCGCGCGACCATGATCTGCGGATCGCGCGGGACGATAACCTGATCGTCCGATAGATTCAGTTGCTCCCGGAACACGCGGACCAGCGTGGGGTTGTAGGCGAGCGTACCGCCCTCGAAGATTACCGGCGGCTCGATGTCGATACCCTGGGCCAGACCGCCGATCGTTTGGCGGGCGACCGCGTGAAGCGCCGAAAGCGCCAGGTCGGTGGTAGGAATGCCCTCGTTGAGCAGCGGCTGGATATCGGTCTTTGCGTACACGCCGCAGCGGCCCGAGACCTCGTGGACGGTCGTTCCCCGGCTTGCGAGCTGCTCGAACTCGCCCGATTCGGTGCCGACCCCCATGAGCTTTGCCATCTCGTCGATAAATGCACCGGTACCGCCTGCGCACGAGCCGTTCATGCGCATGTCGGCAACCTCGATGTCTCCCTTATCGTTGGTGCGGAAGAAGATCATCTTGGCGTCTTGGCCGCCCAGCTCGATGGCGCAGCGCGTCTGCGGATAGAACCTGCTGATCGCGAGCGCGTTGGCGACCACCTCCTGAACGTACGAGGCGCCCAGCGCGGTCGCGATATCGCGCGCACCCGAGCCGGTCACCGCAACGCGCAGCGACTCATGGGGAAAGCGCTCGGCGAGCTCGCCGAGCATGGCGCGCACGCTCGCTGTCTGACACGCCCCGTGGCGGCGATATCCCCACCACGCCTCGGTCATATCCTCGTGCATCGCGTAAACTTTGGTCGTCGTCGACCCTACGTCCAGTCCTACTAGCAACGCCATAATGCTCCGTCTCTCACATTTTTCCTGCTAGAGATATACCACTCTACGTAATACAACAGACTGTTGTATTTAAACTCCGTATAAAAAGCGGCTGCCGAAACGCTTCAGCAGCCGCCGAATGCACCAACAGATTGTTCTGCGCGCTAGCACGTCGGGCAACGGAGCAGCACGGGCCCTCCGGTCATGCGCACCGCTCACGCCCGCGATGTCGCCGAGAGAGCTATCCACGCTTAGGGCTCCAACCAAGCAAGTCGCCCGCGCTCAGCAGATCCCTAAGCGAGCTACTCGCACTCAGGAGCCATAGCCTGCTCCAAGAGCTCGGCATGCTCCTCCTCGAAAACCGTCCCCACAGGGAAGGCGCGACGGAAGACGAAGTGGGAAATCGGACCGGCTACCAAAAGGTTCCACGGCAGCGCCATCACAAAATTATGCGGGATGTTGATCATCCAGATCGCGGGCACGGAATACAGGTTCGCAAGGATGCCGCCGGGCATGTGCGTCAGACCCTCGCAGGCACCGTACAGCGACATGATGATGACCATGGGAACGACCATGCAGGAGCTAACGGCGAGCGTCATGGCGAGCGGCGAGCTCTTGCCCGGCGCGACCAAGTACTTAAAGGCGAACCCCTTGGCGAGCGGGCTGGCGACGAACCAGTCGCAGCACATGGCAAAAATGTAGGCAACGGGGAAGCCGAGCCACGCGGCGGCAACGACCTCGCCGTTGATGGCCCTGTGCTGCAGGGCAACGTTGTAGATGCTCATCCAGAGCACCATGCAAAAGCACATGATAAAGGTGAACAGCAGGCTCTCTCGTTTGTTGATAGGCATAAAGGGCATGGTCCTTTCCGTGTTACGCCGCGGCATCACGCAACAAAAACGGGCGGGCAAGATGGAGCTGTTGGGACTTCATCTCGCCCGCCCGTGATACGTGCGTCTGCGACTACTTATGTGGTGGAACCAGCCTAGCACGAAAACCCCGCGCTTCGTAAGCGTTGAGTTTATGAAGATGCAGGGCACCAATAATCCCCCGACCCCCTAAGTTGCGGTGGAATACGGACTGTTTTGACCCTTTAAGCAGCAATTCAGTCCCTATTTCACCGCAACTCATTTGGTGCAAAGTGACCTGTCCCCCTTGCACCAATTAGCTGGTGTGGCGCCAGCGAGGATCGGTGAGGGTGCGCGCCACACCCAGGCCAACAGGCAAAAACGCCACGATGAGCACCGCGCGCACAAACCAGCCGAGCATATTGACCGTGTCGAAGGTGCACATGTAATACATCGAGCGATACAGATACAAGCCCGGCACCATAATGACGATCGATGGCACCGTGAGGGCGATACGTGGGTAGGTGAGCTTGATTTCTGCCAGGCTTGCCAGAAGGCCCGATACGAGCGCCCCGATAAATGCAGCCGCCTCGGGAGGCATGCCTACGCTCAAGCCCAGGAAGGGAAGCATCGTCGGTGCATCGACGAGCGTAAGGCGCAAGGTATTGGACACGGCGCCGATGAGCCCTGCCGCCGCGGCCATCTTTACCGGGCTGTTGAACATAACCGAGAAGCCAAATACACCGATAAAGCTCATCAGTATGCGCAAGAGCGTAAGAGCCAACGGTGAGAGGCCGAGCGGGGCGAAGTCATCCGGCGCCAGCCCCACACATTCGGCAACCATCCAGCCTACGAGGGTCGCCATCACAATAATCGACACAGCATACGAAAGACGCTCAATGCCGCTTCGCATGTCGAGCTTAGCGATGTCGAGGCCTGCCGTAATGAGGGGAAAGCCGGGAATCACAAAGAGCATGGCGCCGATATAGCCTTCTTGGTGCGACATTGCCCCCGGTACGACCTGGCCAAGGCCGAGCAATGCCAGCAGATACGAAACGCAAGCGAGCGCAACACCAGTCGTCAGCGCGCTAAACTGGCCAAGACCCTGCTTGAGAATATGGGAGCGAGCAAAGTTACCGACACCAGCGCCTACGAATGCGCAGGCCATCTCGATAGGGCCGCCGCCGAGCAAAAAGACGAAGGCGCCGCAAGCACAGGCTGCCGCAAGGCCCTGTTGCCAGGGAGCGTAATCGGGCTTTGAGCTCTCAACGGTCTTGAGCATCTCGTGGTATTCGTGCACGGTAAACCGGCGCCCATACGTCTCGATTTCCTTTAAGAAGCTCTCCATCATCCAAATGCGATGGGTATTGACTCCCGTTGTGGGCAGACTGACAACCTCGTTAAAGC
This sequence comes from uncultured Collinsella sp., assembly GCA_902489965.1. GTDB lineage: Bacteria > Actinomycetota > Coriobacteriia > Coriobacteriales > Coriobacteriaceae > Collinsella. The sequence goes on along the minus strand of CABUCA010000043.1, from coordinate 770 downwards.
AGTGGCCATCTTCGATGCAGGTGCACTCAAACGACAGAAGACTCAGGTCGACGTGAATTGTGACGCCGAGTACAGCGGCAACACGATTCATGGTATCGCGCACGCGCCAGGCACCTGTTCCGCTTGCCAGCATAAGCATGCCGGTGCGGCAGATGATGGATGATTTATCGGTGAGCGGCGCATCGACGGCAAGCTCATCGCCTGCCGTCACGATCTGATGCCAGTCAGTTTTCATATGGAGCGCGCCGGCACGAACGCCGTGGTGTAGGGGGGCTCTCGAAAGCAGCGAGTCAAGGCGCGAAGGCTGTGGGGGCTCCGTTGATTCACCCTCGTCCTCGTTGGGCTCTTCATCGACCAGATCAAAGGAATCAAGCGGCGCTGGCTCGCGACGATCGATTAGCTCCTCATCCTCATCATCAAAGTAGTTGAACTGATCGAGCATGTCCTCTTCGATTGCACGCTCGCTCGCGTCGTCCATACAGGCGCTCCTTTCCTACCGACTAACCCCCATCCTAGGCAGCAACGGCTAAAGGAAACATAAAAGAGACGACTGTCATGCGAGCCATATGCGCAAACGTCGATTCATCGATGGACCACTCTCGTGTATTTGGTGCAAAGTAATGATCCCTTTTCCTCCGTCCCCAAGGGATCAAAGTGCCGGCAGAAAAGGAACGTCCCTAAGTGCCAACCAGGGCAACGCCGCAGGTAGAGGACAGACAGACACTATGACCCAATCCGAGGGCACTAAAAAGATAGGAGCCCCCGCTCGT
>CABUCA010000042.1 GCA_902489965.1 uncultured Collinsella sp. | reverse complement strand
GTGCGGCGAGGGCTTCTTGCGTCCTGCGGAGTGTGCCTAAAAGTAGACTAATGGCGGGCCCTGCGATGTCCGGTCTTCAGTGGATTACTGCTGGGGGAATAATGGCGCGCTTCGCGCGTTTGGAAAAGGCTTCGTGCTGCGGAATGCATTCAGAGGGAAACCCATCGGGTCCCTTCGTCCTCGGTTTACGGCGGATCAGCCGCTGGGTGAGGGTGGTGCTTGGGGCGACGTGCAAAAAACGGAGTTTTCAGCAGCTAAAGATTGATGCATAAGGCTGTGGGTGACGTTCGCGGCCCTTGTTGATGCTTTTGCACGACGATTGGGCTTTGGCGACGATCATATATGGCTGGTTTCTCGCCGCATGCTATCCAGATGGGTCGAGTCATGAGGACTATCTACTTTTTGAAAGACTTTTGACACCAAAATCTTATCTCGTGATGCTGAATACTCGCAAAAATGCACGCTCCGGAGGGTACCACCCTGTTACGGCTAGAAATCCATTCGCCATTTTATGCAATTAATTAACGCATTTATGCAAAATGGCTTACGTGCGAACGTCTCGGGGTAAATGTTTGCCTCGGCGCTGCGTAAATCATCCTGTCTATAGTGTCTTTGACAGGCGGCCGCGGTTCCCTTTGGGATCGCGGCCGTTTTGTTGTGGGTCAAATATGAACGTTGTGTTAATGAGTCGGTGGACGGTGGCGTTTTTCGGTGAGCGGCGTATCCTTCCAACGGTTTATCTAGTGTGTCAGTTGAAAGGAAGAGGGCGCTCGTCATTGTTTGAATGTGAACTGCCGTTTGACCACAAGACGTTGCATCTGGAGCTCGAGGATAAGAACTTTGCAGGTGTGATGGAAGGTCATCAAAACGAGTTTAAGACCACGAAATCGCAGGAAGAGCTGGTGGAGGAGTCACTTGCCAACCCTTACGGCTCGCCTTCGCTCGAGGAGCTCTGTGCTGGCAAGAAGGATATCGTCATCATTAGCTCCGACCATACGCGTCCCGTTCCTTCGCGTGTGACGATGCCCATTCTGCTGCATCACATCCATTCTGCTGCGCCTGAAGCGCGCGTTCGCATTCTGGTTGCTACGGGTATGCATCGTTCGTCGACGCACGAGGAGCTCGTCAACAAGTACGGCGAGGAGATCGTTGCCAACGAGGAAATCGTTATGCACGTCGCGACTGACGACAGCATGATGAAAAAGATCGGCACCCTGCCTTCTGGTGGCGAGTGCATCATCAATAAGATTGCCGTCGATTGCGATCTGCTGCTTGCCGAGGGCTTTATTGAGCCGCACTTCTTTGCTGGTTTCTCCGGCAGCCGCAAGTCCGTCCTGCCTGGCATCGCCAGCTACAAGACCATCATGTACAACCACAACGGCCAGTTTGTGAACGATTCCCACTCGCGTGCCGGCAACCTGTGCCACAACCACGTGAGTGAGGATATGTTCGCCGCCGCCGAGATGGCTCACCTTGCCTTTGTGCTCAACGTGGTGCTCAACGGCAAGCACGAGGTCATTGGCTCCTTCGCCGGCGACATCCACAAGGCACACGAGGCTGGCTGCGAGTTCGTAAAGAGCCTTGCCGGCGTTGAGCCCGTCGAGTGCGAGATTGCCATCACCACCAACGGCGGCTACCCGCTCGACCAGAACATCTACCAGGCCGTGAAGGGCATGTGCTCTGCCGAGGCCACGCTTCCCGAGGGCGGTGTGATCATCGACGTCGCCGGTTGTGCCGACGGTCACGGCGGCGAGGGCTTCTATCACAACATCGCCGACAACGATCCGGCAGAGTTTGAGCGCGCCTGCATCGACCGTCCTAAGGACGAGACCCTGCCCGACCAGTGGACGAGCCAGATCTTTGCCCGCATCCTGGCGCATCACCCCGTGATCATGGTCACCGACCTGTGCGATCACCAGATGATTAAGGATATGCACATGACGCCGGTCAACACCCTCGAGGAGGCGCTCAAGCTCGCCTTTGAGATGAAGGGTGCCGATGCCAAGGTGGCCGTCATTCCCGATGGCCTGGGCGTTGTTGTCGCTCAGCACTAGCGCGCGGCCTAAACGAATCGTTTATAACCGACAAGAAAGATAAGGTTTTATGCTTACCAAACTCCTCTGCGAATTCGGCGCAACGGCCCTCATGATCATCTTTGGCGTGGGCGTGCACTGCGATACCGTGCTTAAGGGCACCAAGTATCAGGGCTCCGGCCACATGTTTGCCATCACCACTTGGTCTTTTGGCATCTCGGTCTGCCTGTTTGTCTTTGGCGGCGCCGTGTGCATGAACCCGGCTATGGTGCTTGCCCAGTGCATCGTAGGCCTGGTGCCGTGGAGCAGCTGCATCCCCTTCATGATTGCCGATATGCTCGGCGGCTTTGTGGGCGCCGTAATCGCTTGGCTTATGTATGCCGATGAGTTCAAGGCTTCCGAGGGCGTCGTCGACCCCATTGCCCAGCGCAACATCTTCTCGACCAACCCTACCACCGAGGGCACGAACTATGCCCGCAACTTCTTCTGCGAGGCTATCTGCACCTTCGTGTTCATCAGCGCCATCCTTGCTGCTGCTAGCCGCGCCGGCGAGAACGTTTTGATGCTCGCTATCTGCGTCGGTCTGATTGTTTGGGCTGTTGGCATGGGCATGGGCGGTATCACCGGCTTCGCCATGAACCAGGCTCGTGACCTTGGTCCTCGCATGGCCTATCAGGTGCTGCCGATCAAGAACAAGGCTGACAACAACTGGAAGTACGGCCTGCTCGTTCCTGGCATCGCTCCGTTTATCGGTGCTGCTCTGGCCGCGCTGTTTGTGCATGGTTTCTTGGGCATGTTCTAGTCTGAGGCTACATAGTTGTCCGCCGTCCGCATGGGGTAACTTCCCAGCGCGTCCTCGGACATGCAAAAAGGCTCGCTGCGCACTTTGTGCGGCGAGCCTTTTTGCGTCCTGCGGAGTGCGCTGGGAAGTTACCCCATGCGGACGGCTGCGGGGTCTTTGTTGCGTTCGTACAAGCAACCCAATATATATCTGAATTTGGATGGGAGGGGCTTGTTGCTGGTAGGGGCGTTGGGCTTCTGTCGACACTTTGGGATGGATTGTGCTTTGGGTTGGGGCGGCGCTTTGAGATGAGGTCGGAACTTTGGGATGAGGGGTTTACTCAGTTGAAGAGAGGCTTAATGGCTGATAGGTAGTCTTTGGCTACGTCGGCTTTGGCTGCTTGGAAGTTGTGCCAGGCCCACCATTGGACCATTCCTACGAAGCTTGAGGCTATGTGGTGTAGTAGGAAGCTTCGGTCCATGGTGGCGGCGGGACCGTTTGGGTCGGTAGGGACGGTTTCGGCTGCTCGTGACATGATGGTCTTGCGTAGGCAGTCGGCGAAGACGCGTGAGCCGGCGCCGGCTACGAGGGCTCGTACGCCTTGACGGCGTTCCCAGAGGTTGTTGAGGATATGCTCGACTTGTACGAGCGGATCATCGAGCGGTGTGCCATCGTCGTCGAGGGCGTGGGTACAGATGTCGCTCACGAGCTCGGACAGTAGGTAGTCTTTGCTCTTGAAGAGGCCGTAGAACGTGGCCCGACCCACATGGGCGCGAGCGATGATGTCGCCGACGGTGATCTTGCCGTAGTCCTCCTCGCGAAGGAGCTCGGAAAATGCTGCGACGATGGCGGCGCGGCTTTTGGTTTTGCGGGCATCCATGGCTATGCATCCACGTGAACAAGCAGGCAACGGAGCGTGCCGGAGCAGCCCTCGTAGGGGCGCTTACCGGCGCCGTAGCCGACGGCTTCGATGCGGTAGCGGGCCGGCAGGTGCTCGGACGTGCGCAGTGCGGCGACGATGGCGGCGCCCGTGGGCGTCACGAGCTCGCCGGCGACCGGTGCGGGCGTGAGGGCGATATTGCCTGCTTGGCATAGGTTGACGACGGCGGGCACCGGGATGGGCATAAGGCCGTGGGCACAGTGGATGGTGCCGTGACCCTCGGAGAGCGACTCGACGACAATATCCTCGATGCCCAGGTCATCGAGGCAGATGGCGACAGAGCAGATGTCAACGATGGAATCGATGGCGCCTACTTCGTGGAACATGACGGTCTCGAGCGTTTTGCCGTGGGCCTTGGCCTCGGCGGCGGCGAGCGCGGTAAAGATGGCGAGCGCGCGACGCTTGGCGCCATCGCTTAGCTGCGAGCCATCGATGATGGCGGTGACGTCGGCTAGCGAGCGGTGATGATGGTGGTGGGTGTGGTGATGATCCTCGTGCTCATGGGCGTGGCCCTCATGGTCATGCTCGTGGCAGTGCTCGTGTTCGTGCTCGCCATGATCATGATGGTGGTGCTCATGCTCGTGCATGTGCTCGGCAGCTGCTTCGTTGCCGTAGAGCCAGGCCATGTCGTGGTCGTGGTTCTCGAGCTCCTCTGCCAGCTGAACGTCAAAGTCGCAGGCGTCGATGCCATGCTTGTTTACGCGTGTAACGGTAATCTCAAAGCCGTCGACTGGTAGCGTGGCGAGCTGCTCGCGCAGATGCTCCTCACTGGCGCCCAGATCGAGTAGAGCCGCGACGGTCATGTCGCCGCTGATGCCCGAGGTGCCGTCGATGATAAGCGTGTGCTGATGGTTGGACATGAAATGCTCCTTAGCGGGCGCGGGATGTGCCGGCGCTCAGATGATTGATAAGACTTGCCTGGTAGGCGGCACCGAAGCCGTTGTCGATGTTGACGACCGAAACGCCGCTGGCGCAGGAGTTGAGCATGGCGAGCAGTGCGGCCACGCCGCCAAAGCTCGCGCCATAGCCCACGCTGGTGGGAACGGCGATGACCGGACAGCTCACAAGGCCTCCGATGACGCTCGCCAGGGCGCCTTCCATGCCGGCGATGGCGATGACCACCTGCGCCTGGGCAAGTTCCTCAGCATGAGCGAGCAGGCGGTGCAGGCCGGCGACACCCACGTCGTAGAGGCGATCGACCTCGTTGCCGTAGAACTCGGCCGTCAGTGCCGCCTCTTCGGCGACGGGCAGGTCGCTCGTGCCGGCGCAGGCGACGACAACGCGTCCGTTGCCGGTGGGGGAGGGCTTGCCACCCACCAGGGCGAGCTGGGCGTTCGGGACATATCCCAGGTCGATGTCGTTGTCGAGAAGCTCAGCGGTGCGCGCGGCTTTTTCGGTATCCAGGCGCGTGACCAGGATGCGCTCCTGGCCGGCATCGAGTAATGCTTTGATAATGGCGGCAATTTGCTCGGCGGTTTTACCGGCGCCGTAGACAACCTCGCCGGCTCCCTGGCGCACTCCGCGCGAAAGATCGAGCTGCGCAAAGCCCAAATCGGCGGTCGGCGCCGTCTGGATGCGCGTAAGGGCATCGGCAGGGGTGACTGATCCGCCGGCAACATCGCTCAGCAGCTGCTCAAGATCTCGCTTATCCATATATGTTCCCTTCGACGGCGCAAAGTCTAGCACTCAAAGGGTATGTTTCCGAACACTAAGACAAAATTGTTCGGAAACTATAGGACAGACTGATTCAATTGTTAGACGGATCGGCTAGTCACGCAGGATGATGTCCATGGCGAGCATCAGGTTGCGCTCGTCGATGGCAAACGGGGCGGCTTCGCGCGTCTTAGGCTTGGCGCAAAACGCGATGCCCGTGCCCGCGGCCTGGATCATGGGGATGTCGTTTGCCCCGTCGCCAATAGCGACCGTGTGGGCCATGTCGACGCCGCACTCAACTGCCCAGTCCAGCAGCTGGATGAGCTTGGACTCCTTGGTCACAATGTCGGCAGCCAACTTACCCGTGAGCTTGCCGTCCACGACCTCCAGGCGGTTGGCCAGGCAAAAATCGATGCCCGCGGCGGCCGCGATTTTGTCGGCGACCTCGTGGAAGCCGCCGCTCACCACGCCGACCTTCCAGCCCTTGCTGTGTGCCGAGCGCACAAGCTCCAGCGCGCCGGGGGTAAACGTCACGCGCTCAAAGGTGCGCTCGAACACGCTGTCGTCCAAGCCGGCGAGCAGCCCCACGCGCTCCACGAGCGCTTGCTTAAAGTCCAGCTCGCCGCGCATGGCGCGTTCGGTGATCTGTGCCACCTGTTCGCCTACGCCGGCCTCTTCGCCCAACAGGTCGATGACCTCCTGGTTGATGAGCGTGGAGTCGATATCCATAACGATGAGGCGTGCAGTCATGACGGGCCTTTCCAAGTGCTGTTTTATTGGGGCATATTGTCGCACGTGACGAGCGCGGGCGGGTGCCACGGTGCGGCAATTGTTTCGTCTCCGTCAAGTCTTTGGGCAGGAGCTACTTTTCCGCGGCACATCGACACAGGTGCGATAAGATAGAACGCCATGTCTGGCTGCGCGGTTTACGCAGGCTGGGCAAATCTGTACGACGCCGCCCGGAACGACACGGGGCGGCACAGATCCATAAAGGAGGATCACTGGTATGAGCCAGACCCGTCCCATCGACGAGCATTCCATGCACACCCGTACCTGCGGCGAGCTTCGCCGCGAGAACGTGGGCGAAGAGGTCACCCTCACCGGTTGGGTGAGCCGTCGCCGCGATCACGGCGGCCTTATTTTCTGCGACCTTCGCGACCGCGAGGGCATCACGCAGCTCACCTTCGACCCCGAGCACTCCGACGGCGACGCCTTTAAGATTGCCGAGACCATGCGTCCCGAGTGGCCTATCAAGATCCACGGCGTCGTGCGCTCCCGTGGCGAGGAGACCACCAACGCCAAGCTCGCGACCGGCGAGATCGAGGTCCTGACCGACCACGCCGAGGTGCTCAACACTTCCGTCACCCCGCCGTTCCAGATCGAGGACGGCATCGAGACCAGCGAGGACACCCGTCTGCGCTATCGCTATCTGGACCTCCGTCGTCCCGAGATGATGGCAAACCTCAAGCTGCGCTCCGACTTTACCTTTGCCATTCGCGAGGCGCTGCACAACCGTGAGTTCATGGAGGTCGAGACGCCCTCCCTGTTTAAGTCCACGCCCGAGGGCGCCCGCGACTTCATCGTCCCCAGCCGTATCCAGCCGGGCAACTTCTACGCTCTGCCGCAGTCCCCGCAGCTTCTGAAGCAGCTGCTCATGGTCGGTGGCGTCGAGCGCTACTACCAGGTTGCCAAGTGCTTCCGCGACGAGGACCTGCGTGCCGACCGTCAGCCCGAGTTCACCCAGGTCGATATCGAGATGTCCTTCGTGGACCAGAACGATGTCATGAGCGCGCTCGAAGAGGTTCTTGCCGATGCCTTCGGCCGCATGGGTGTCGAGATGCCCACGCCGCTGCGTCGCATGAACTACTGGGATGCCATGGACACCTATGGCTCCGACAAGCCCGATACCCGCTATGGCATGCACCTGGTCGACCTGACCGACATCTTTGCCAACTCCAAGTTCAAGGTCTTCGCGACCGCCGCAAATGAGGAGGGCTCTGTCGTCAAGGCCATCAACGCCAAGGGCGCCGGTGCCTGGGCACGTGCCAAGATCGATAAGCTCGCCGGGGTGGCTTCCACGTTTGGCGCCAAGGGCCTGGCCTGGATCGCCTTCCGCGAGGACGGCTCCATCAACAGCCCCATCGTCAAGTTCTTCTCGGACGAGGAGATGGCCGCTCTGCGCGAGCGCATGGACGTCGAGCCCGGCGACCTTGTGATGTTCGCCGCCGGCCCGCGCCTGCTCTCCGACGAGATTCTGGGCGGCATGCGTTCGCACATGGCCAATGCGCTTGAGATCAAGCGCGAGGGTCACGACTTCCTGTGGGTCGTCAACTTCCCGCTGTTCCATTGGGACGAGGATCGCAAGGCCTATGCTGCCGAGCACCAGCCCTTTACCCTGCCGACCGAGACCGACATCGCCAAGATTGAGGCCGACCCGTTGGCAGCCGGTTCTTGCACCTACGACTTTGTCATGGACGGCTTTGAGGCCGGCGGCGGCGGTATGCGTATCCACAACGCCGAGATGCAGATGTCCATGCTCAAGCTCCTGGGCTTTACCGAGGAGCGTGCCGAGTCTCAGTTCGGCTTCCTCATGGAGGCCCTCAAGTTTGGTGCGCCCCCGATGGGCGGTTTCGCTCTGGGCCTGGACCGCGTGTGCATGCTGCTCACCGGTTCCGACTCCATCCGCGACGTCATGGCGTTCCCCAAGACGGCCAGCGGCTCCGACCTTATGTCGGGCGCTCCGAGTGCCGTTAGCGGCGCCCAGCTCAAGGACGTCAGTCTGCGCCTGATGTAGGCGAGCGGCTACATATTGCCCGCAACGAGGGAAGGACGCGGGCCTTCCCTCGTTTTTTATGCGCCGAGGTTGTGAGGGCATGGGGTGACCGGACGTCGAGGAAGCTGCGTCCCGGAATTTGCGTCCAGAATGGGATGTACTTTCCGCCAGGGTCGCTCAGCGGAAACTGCGTCCCAGAATCCAGCCAAATAACGGGTCGCACTTTCCGGTTGAGCCTTCTGGCGGAAACTGTGTCCCATCATTGACGCTCGAAATGGGATGCGATTTCCGTCCCGCCCTCAACAAGCATCTAACGCTACAATAACTACCACGTGGCTGGGTTTTGCCGGCCGATGTGCGATGTCGCGGGAGGGGACATGGTCGAGTTTACAAAGACGATTAAAGATCCGTTGGGATTACATGCCCGCCCGGTTGCGCTGCTCTATGACATCATTGCCAAGCACCGTAGTGACGTGTCGGTTTCGATTGGTGACCGCTACACCGATGGCCGCGACGTTATAGGGCTCATGGCACTCTGCGGCGAATGTGGCGAAGACGTCGTGTTCCGCGTTTCGGGCGTGGATGAGGCCTCCTGCGTCACGTCGATCAGAAACCTCTCGCTCTAAGCGCATCAATGTGACAAGGGGACAGTCCCCTTTGTTGCATAAATTGGTATGACAAGGCACCGCAAAGAGATGGTCTTTGTGGTGCTTCTTTTGTTTCGTATAGGAAACTTTTTCGAAATCTGAATGGGGACCCTTTCCAAAAAGTTAACCACGTGTTAGTTTACTAAAGCGAACATAGATGTGGCTAACTTTTACCATGTCGATGTGAAGGACGAACTGACGTTAGGAGCCACTCATGTCTTGCGGACCGCAGATGCCGGCAATGCCGCTTTCGATGGTAAAAGCGGGCGAAACCGTGCGCGTGTCTCGTGTAAAGGGCAATGAGGACATGAAGCACCACCTCAAGGACCTCGGCTTTGTCGAGGGCAGCGAAATCCACGTGGTGAGCTCGAGCGGCGCCAATATCATCGTTACGGTGCTGGGCGCACGCTTTGGTATCGATTCCAAGGTTGCCATGCACATCATGACCGTCGGTTAGTCTGCAGCATTTCATAAAAACCGAAAGGGGGACAAGTAAATGAAGACGTTGGGTGACGTTAAGGTGGGCGAGAGCTCCACCATCGTCAAGCTTCACGGTGAGGGTGCGCTTCGCCGCCACCTTATGGACCTGGGGCTCATCAAGGGCACTTCGTTCAAGGTCGTGAAGGTTGCACCGCTCGGCGATCCGGTCGAGATCAACGTGCGCGGCTACGAGCTTTCCATCCGCAAGGAGGAGGCCGCCGTCGTCGAGGTTCAGTAAGGACTCGCGGCGCATATTTCTGCAGATAAAGTTAGGTTTTTCTAACTTAATGCAGCATCTTTGAAGCACATTATCCAGCCTGCGCGGAGAAAGCAGCGCAGGCACACAAGGAAGAAGGATTGAATGGCGGATTCTCAGATCCATGTCGCGCTGGCGGGTAACCCCAACTGCGGCAAGACCACGCTTTTCAACCTGATCACCGGCGCCAACGGCTACGTTGGCAACTGGCCCGGCGTCACGGTTGAGAAAAAGGAAGCCAAGCTCCTAAGCGACAAGAACGTTACCATCACGGACCTCCCTGGCATCTACTCGCTTTCCCCCTACAGCCCCGAGGAGCAATGCTCGCGCGATTACCTCATGAGCGGCGAGCCCGATGTTGTCGTCCAAGTCGTCGATGCCACCAACCTTGAGCGTAACCTGTACCTGGCGCTTCAGGTTATCGAGACCGGCCTGCCTGTGGTCGTTGCCCTCAACATGGCCGACCTGGTCGAGAAGAACGGCGATAAGATCGATACGGACAAGCTCTCCAAGAAGCTCGGTTGCCCGGTCATGATGATCTCCGCTCTTAAGAACAAGGGCATCATGGAGCTGTTCGATCAGGTCAAGAAGTCCGCTGCTTCTAAGGGCCAGGTGCCGGAGCACAAGTTCGATTCCTCCATCGAGGACGTTCTGGACCACATCGAGAACAATCTGCCGGCAAGCGTTCCCGCCAAAAAGCGCCGCTATTACGCCGTCAAGCTGTTCGAGCGCGACGCGGACGCCTGCAAGCTCATCAACCTCACTAAGGAGAAGGCTGCTCGCGTAGAGCAGCTGGTCGCCCAGTGCGAGCAGGATTGCGATGACGACGCCGAGTCCATCATCACCGGTGAGCGCTACGGCGTGATCGCGCACATCATCGACGAGTGCCTCACCAAGGCCCCGGCCAAGATGAGCACCTCCGAGAAGATCGACCGCGTGGTTACCAACCGTATTCTGGGCCTGCCGATCTTTGTCGTCATCATGTTCTGCGTGTACTACATCGCCGTTTCTACCTTGGGCGGCACGGTGACCGACTTCACCAACGACCAGCTCTTTGGTACCGACGGTTGGTATGTGCTCGGCCAGGGCCGCGACGCCTACGATGAGGCTGTCGAGGCCGCGGGTGACGACGCTGACTCGGTCGACCCGGCGCAGTATGGCCCGTATGTTCCGGGTATTACCACCATGGTCCACGACGCGCTTGTGGCGGGTGGCACCGAGGACGGTGGCCTGGTCGATTCGCTGGTCTGCGACGGTATCGTGGCCGGCATCGGCGCCATCATGGGCTTTGTCCCGCAGATGTTCTTGCTGTTCGTGATGCTGTCCTTCCTGGAGGACTGCGGCTACATGGCCCGCGTCGCCTTCATCATGGACCGCGTGTTCCGCCGCTTTGGCCTGTCCGGTAAGTCCTTTATCCCCATGCTCGTGACCTCGGGCTGCGGCGTCCCCGGCGTCATGGCCACCAAGACTATCGAGAACGAGAAGGACCGCCGCATGACGGTCATGACCACCACGTTCATTCCCTGTGGCGCTAAGCTGCCGATCATCGCCCTGCTCATGGGTTCCATCATCGGCGATTCTTCCACCACCGCCGCGTGGATCAGTCCGCTCTTCTACTTCCTGGGCGTCTTTGCCGTCGTCGCCTCGGGCCTCATGCTCAAAAAGACCAAGCTCTTCGCCGGTCGCCCGACGCCGTTCGTTATGGAGCTTCCTGCCTACCACTTCCCGGCGATCCGCTCTTGGGCGCTGCACGTGTGGGAGCGCTGCTGGGCCTTTATCAAGAAGGCCGGCACGGTCATCTTCGCGTCCACTGTCGTGGTTTGGTTCCTGTCCAACTTTGGTAGCTACAATGGTTCCTTTGGCTACCTGCCCGCGATGGACGGCATCTCCGAGGAGTTCATGGACTACTCCGTGCTTGCCATGCTCGGTAACCTGATCTCCTGGATCTTCGCCCCGCTTGGCTTTAGCACCTGGCAGGCAACAGCGCTGTCCGTCTCGGGCCTTGTCGCCAAGGAGAACGTCGTCGCCACCGCCGGCTCGCTGCTGTCCGTTGCCGACGCGGGCGAGACCGACCCGAGCCTGTGGACCGCGTTTGCCGGCATGTTCCCCACCATGGGCGCTTGCGTCGCCTTTGGCGCGTTCAACCTGCTGTGCGCTCCGTGCTTTGCTGCCATGGGTGCCATCCGCAACCAGATGGATTCCGGCAAGTGGTTCGCGATTGCCATCGGTTACGAGTGCATCTTCGCTTGGGTGATCGGCCTGTTCATCAACCAGTTCTACAACCTGCTTGTGTTGGGACAGTTTGGTATCTGGACGGTTGTGGCCATCGTGCTGCTGGTTGCGATGCTCTTCCAGATCTTCCGTCCCATGCCCAAGCATGCATGGACCGACGAGGACGAGACCAACGCTGCTTCCGCCGCAGTTTCCGCTTAAGTCCGAATAAGGATTAGCCCCTTTCCACGAGCCCGGGTGTCCCAGCGACACTCGGGCTTTTTGGTGGGGGGAGATGTGGCGTTTCCGCAGATAAAACCGACCAAAATGAACCTGTCCCTTTTTGGTAGGTGGAGAATGGGGTAAAGTAAGTGATGGTTAACTAGAGGAGGCTTGCTATGGCACCTATCGATATTGTTGTACTGGCTGTTATCGGTATTGCGTTTGTCGCGGTATGCGTGCGCATCTACCGCAAGGGCACCTGCGCCGACTGCGCTCAGGGTGGCGTTTGCACCGGGCATTGCTCCAACAAAAAGACGTGCGCCGCACTTAAGGGCGTGGACAAAATCGCCGAAGACTTGGGCCGCGGTATTCATTAGCCGACCGGCGTTTGGGCATGTTTGACTGCGGATACGGCAGTTGCTGGTACGATAGGTACGTCAGCAACTGCCGCCTAGCGGCTCAAATGAAAGGAATCCCGCATGGAGTCCTCCGCCTATCCAATGCTCTTTAGTCCGATCAAGGTCGGTACGACCGAGGTCAAGAACCGCGTCTTTATGCCGCCGGTGTCCACGAACCTGGCCGATCATGGCTATGTGACCGACGACTTGGTCGATCATTACCGTGCCCGCGCCAAGGGCGGCGTGGGCCTCATCATTACCGAGGTCGTGACGGTCGAGCCTACCTATACCTATCTGCCGGGTGACATGTGCTGCTACGACGACACGTTTATCCCCGGCTGGGAAAAGCTCGCCGCGGCCGTCCACGAGTATGGCTGCAAGATCATGCCGCAGCTCTTCCATCCCGCCTACATGGCCTTTAACATTCCGGGCACGCCGCGCCTGATCGCTCCGTCCTTTGTGGGCCCGTCTTACGCCCGCGAGGCACCGCGCCCCATCACGGTCGACGAGATTCACGAGCTCACGCATCAGTTTGGCGACGCTGCCGTGCGTATGCAGAAGGCTGGCGTCGATGGCGTTGAAGTCCATGCGGCACACGCCCACGGCATGCTCGGCGGCTTTTTGACTCCGCTCTACAACAAGCGTACCGACGAGTACGGCGGCTCGCTCGACGCCCGCATGCGCTTCTTACTCGAGGTCATCGCCGAGATTCGCGAACGCTGCGGCAAGGACTTTATCATCGACGTCCGCATTTCGGGCGATGAATACACCGATGGCGGCCTGACCCTCAACGACATGATCTACGTCTCGCGTCGCCTGGAGAAGGCCGGCGTCGACATGATTCATGTGTCGGGCGGCACCACTATCAAGCGCGGCTCCGCGATTCCCGCCGCCGGTACGCAGCAGGCCTCGCACGCCGCCTGCTCGCGTGAGATTAAGAAGCACGTCAACATTCCCGTCGCCACCGTCGGCCGCATCAACGAGGCCTGGATCGCCGAGGAGCTGATCGAGGACGGCGCTGCCGACATCTGCATGATGGGCCGTGCCAATCTGTGCGATGCCGAGTTCTGCAACAAGGCCGCTGTCGGCAACGCCGACGATATTCGCCCCTGCATTGGCTGCCTGCGCTGCCTGAACGGCATTATGTTTGGCAAGCGCATCTCTTGCACCGTCAACCCGGATGTGGAGCGCGACGAGGCCGGCTACGAGCCTGCCGCCGAGGCCAAGAACGTGCTGGTTGTGGGCGCTGGTCCTGCGGGCATGGAGGCTGCCTACATTGCCGCCAAGCGCGGTCATAACGTGGTGCTGGTGGATAAGCAGGACGAGCCGGGCGGCGAGATGCGTATCGCGGCCGTTCCGCCGGCAAAGCAGGAACTCACCCGCGTGATCAAGTATCAGTACCGTCGCTTGGCCGCGGCCGGCGTCACATGCGTCTTTGGCACCGAGCTTTCGGCCGAGGACATTCAGCGTGACTACGCGGGTTACGAGGTTGTCCTGGCTTATGGCGCCGAGCCCATCGCCCCGGCCTTCATGCAGGGCTTTAAGCAAGTTATGACGGCTGACGACCTGCTGGGCGGCAAGGCTTTCCCGGGCAAGAAGATCGTCATCGTCGGCGGCGGCACCGTCGGCTGCGAGACGGCCGATTACCTGGCCCCGTTGGTCAATGACCTCTCGCCGGCCAATCGCGATGTCACCGTCATCGAGATGACCAAGACGCTCGCTGCCAACGAGGGCGGTGCCGGTCGCGCGGTGCTCATCACGCGCATGCTCTCCAAGGGCGTTCACGTGCTGACTGAGGCCAAGGTGACCGAGATTACCGAGGACACCATCAGTTACGAAAAGGACGGCGAGGTCCACACTATCGCCGGTGCCGATACGCTGGTGCTTGCCATGGGCTATCGTCCCAATACCAAGTTGGCCGACGACCTTGCCGCTGCCGGTGTTGCCACCCACGTGTTGGGTGACGCCAACAAGTGCGGCAACATTCGCGACGCCATCGGCGACGGCTACAAGGTTGCCTGCGCCCTCTAGCCAACCCCTTTGCACCAATCGATTGCAAAAAGCGGCGGCTGCCCTGTGTGTTGGGCAGCCGCCGCCTGCGTTTTGCCAAAGAAAGATTATTGTCGGGCCCTAAATGCTTTTTGCTTCTGCTCCCTCCGCAATCATGTTGCGGTTATACACCAGGTGCAGATACATCGCGTCGTGCGCGGCGGTGGGATTGCGCGAGGCGATGGCGTCGGCCACATCGCGGTGCGTGCGGATAGTTTCCTCGACGAGCTTTTTGCCGGTCACGTCGATAAAGAGGGGGACGGATGCCTTGAGCACGCCCATCAGGCGGGGAACGACGAGGTTTCCGCCATCCCAGGGTGGCTACATGGAGTAGCGCCCGTGCGCATCGATTCCATCTCATAGATGTGCGGCACAAAGGGCCCCGAGCTCACACGAGCTCGGGGTTCTTTTCGTCTGGATTGCAGACGTATCGTCGGACGAAAGCACGTTGCGTCTGGTAATAAGCGTACGAAAGCGCAATTTACGTCTTAATTTCGGACGCAAATCAAGACGAAAACCGTTTACGTCTGCTTTAAATCCGTACGAAAACGGTTTTCATCTTGCAGGGCAGTTGTCGTTTCTACAGTTCAACTTCCAGTTCGGCTTTGTGCTCGTAGAGGTAGTCGCGCATGTAGGGGATGGCAAATGAGACCTTGCCGTACGAAGGAGCCTCGATAATCGATTCTCTTAACAGGCGGCTGCGGACGGAGCTCACCTGTTGAGGCGTTTTGTTTAGGCCATCGGCAACCATGCTAGTCGAGCTCGTCTGCCCCAAAGACGCCATGCTCAGCAGATAAGCGATGCACGTGGGCGGAATGCGCTGCAGCGCGGGCTCAATCACCATGGCGCAGAAGCGTTCGCGTGCCGTTGCAATGCCGCGCTCGGCTTCTTCTTCTCCAATAATCGCTGTATGTGCACGTCTCGCCAACTGCCATGCGTAGTATCCAACGAGTTGGATCATGAAAGGATAGCCTTGCGTTGCCTCGGCAAGTTGGCCGGCAATACCTGGCTGCAACTCCATGCCAGACGCTTCAATGGTTTCCTCGAGGGAGTACGACACTTCGGTTACTGCCACAGCCTTCAGATCAAAGGGGAGGGCACGGCGCAAAAACGTAAGTGTCTTTCCGTTGATGATGCTTTCAATCATCGAAGGCAGCCCAGCAAAAACAAAGGCGATATCAAGGTCTTCGCCGATAACCTGCTGAATCGCAATGGAGAGCGTTCGGACCTCATCGAGCTCTGCGTCTTGAACCTCGTCGAGAGTGATGAGCAGGCCATTTCCATTCTTGGATATTGTCTGTCTCATGGCGTCGCGTAGCGATGGGCCGATTCGCTCAATATCTATGCTGCCGATGGATATGCCAGCTACGGTGGGCTCAAATCTGGCGTGTTTGGCCTGGAATTTGGGCTGCAGCTGTTCGAGAATGCGCTGGCAAAGTCCCTCGGTTGCGACCTCTTTTATGACCGTCCAGCCACGGCTTTGCGCCAAACGTGAGCACTCGTCAAGGAGGACCGTCTTGCCCGTTCCACGGACGCCGGCTATGCGCATTAGGCGCCCCGGGGCACCAGGCCCGTTGATGAGGCCTTCATTGAATTCTTCGAGTACATCTTCGCGGCCGATAATCGTGGGAGGTGTTTTACCTGCTGTGGGCTTAAAAGGGTTTGTTTGCATGTGAGCCACCTTTGCTCAAGATATAGCAAGATATAGCAAAGTATAGCAAGATATAGCAAAGTAAGCGCTACTCGCGGGTTTTGCGGTGGTGCTATTTTCCAAATGCCGCGCGGATAAAGCGCTGGGCGAATAGCTTGTTGGCAACTCACGAGGGCTCGGGGTGCCAATTTGGGGTGCAGTAGTGCTGCGCCACGAAAAGGGCCTATCTACTACGTTTAAGCCGCAGGGGTCAACCATAGTCGGCTTTTTCGAAAATCGACAAGCTGTCTACCTGCGGTTTTGTTTTCACGGTTTTCGGTATGGCCGAGGCTATCCGTGTTAACGTAGTAGATGGGCCACTTTTGTGGCAAGGGGGCCGATCTGCGGGCCAGGGTAGCTAAAAGAGCCCCGTCCCAAAAAGACTGATTGGGAGCTGGGGCGTGTCGATGCGATAGTATTACGTGGTGAAATTCGACAAACCGTGAGCTTCATCCGAGGGCTTTATGGAACAACACCAGCATTATCAGAGCCTGCAAGACCAGGCGTACAACGCATTGCGGTCCAAGATCATCTATGCCGAGCTCAAGCCCGGCACGCGCCTTTCGGCGATTGGTCTGGAAAAGGAGACGGGAATCGGACGCACGCCCATTCGCGAGTCCTTTGTGCGCCTGCGTGAGCAGGAGCTGGTGGAAACGCGTCCCAAAAGCGGCACCTATGTCTCAAAAATCAGCATGGAGCGCGCCGAGAACGCCTGTTTCTTGCGTGAGAAACTCGAGAGAAGCGTGCTCATTAAATGCTGTTCGGCCGCCTCGCCCGAGCAAAAGCAGCGGATTGAGCAGATCCTTGCCGAGTCCGAGTCGCTCGACCATAGCGAAACGCGTCGTTTCTTTGACCTGGACAACCTGTTCCATGAGACGTGTTTTGAGATTGCCGGTCGTCACATGTTGTGGGATTGGATGAAGAGCATCAACACGCATTTTGAGCGATACAACTGGTTGCGTATGGTGTCGCAGGATTTGGATTGGGAGCCGATTCGTCGGCAGCATCGCCGGATTCTCGAGGCCATTAAGGGGGGCGATACCGACACGGCGAGCTATCTGGCAGAGACGCACCTGCACCTGATGCCCGAGGAGCAGGGCCCGGTTATCGCCTTGCATCCCGACTACTTTGAGCTGCCTAAAGACTCGTCTATCTAGCCCATCATCGCATCTGCTCGAGACGCAAAAACGATGCGGCTCACCTACAGCGTTTTGCAACCTAGATTTTTAAAAATGCCTAAAATGGCTCAGACCGCCGACAATTGGGAAACGGGGTGCGCTATGGCGCAGATGAGAATTAAGGACATTGCCGCCGAGGCGAGCGTGAGCCCAGCCACGGTCTCGCGCTATCTCAACAACCGCCCCGGGCAAATGACCGAGGAAACCCGTGCTCGCATCGCGGCGGTTATCGAGCGCACCGGCTATCGCCCGCGTGCCGCCGCGCGCAATCTGCGCAGCTCGCGCACCAACCTCATCGGCGTGATCCTGGCCGACATCGCCAACCCGTTCTCCAGCGCTATGCTCGAGGGCCTTTCCGCCAGTGCCGCCGCGCGCGGCTGCTCGCTCATGACGGCCATTAGCGGCAACGATCCCGCCAAGGAGGCCGAGTCGCTCACCAGACTTATCGATGCCGGCGTGGACGGCCTGGTCGTCAACACCTGCGGAGGCAACGACAAGGCGATCGCCGCGGCCGCGGGGCGCCTGCCCGTTGTGCTGCTCGACCGCGACGTTGCCGACGGCGGTGTCGATCTGGTGACATCTAACAACCGTGAGCTGGTCGCCGGCCTGGTAGACGCCTTGACCGCCGCTGGCAGCGAGCGTCTGTGCCTGCTCACCGAGGCAAGCGACGACAGCCCCGTGCGTCGAGAGCGCGCCGAGGCCTTTGTCGAAGAGCTTTCGCGCCGCGGCCTTGCGGGCGAGGTCGTCACCCTAGCCGACGGCGGTGCCACGGGCGTTGGCCGCTTGGACGAGGCCATCCGCGGCTATGCAGGTAAAAAGCTCGGCCTCATTGCTGTCAACGGCTTGGTTTTCCTGCGTCTGACCGAGGCGCTAGCGCAGCTGGGACCCTCGCTGCCGGCGGGGCTCAAGATCGCGACGTTTGACGACTACCCCTGGAACCATGTGCTCTTTGGTGGCGTGACCACGGCCGCGCAGGACACCCTCACCATTGCCGAGCGCGTGGTCGAGCGTCTGTCCGAGCGCATCGACGTCGTCACCACCACCGTGGGCGAGGCCGCAAAGCTCGCCCCCAAGCGCTTCGAGATTCCCGGCCACATCGAACACCGCGCCTCGACCTCGCGCTAGCCGCTCGTTCGCAACGGCCTGTTCGCGCACGTTTTTTGAGCGCTTGATACGCTTTAACCCTGCGGAAACATTTTTCTGCGATAGTATCTGCGATATAGACCAGTCGAAACCCGCCCGAAAGAAAGGGGAGCGACATGAACCAGCAGAACATCGATTACGTACTCCGCTCCGTAGAGCAGCGTGACATCCGCTTTGTGCGTCTGTGGTTTGTCGACATTCTCGGCCGCCTCAAGAACTTTGCCATTAGCCCCGAGGACCTCGAGGTCGCTTTTGAGGAGGGTATTGGCTTTGACGGTTCCGCCATCGAGGGCTTTGCCACGCCCGAGGAAGCCGACATGCTGGCATTCCCCGATGCTTCGACCTTCCAGATTTTGCCGTGGCGTCCGAGCCACAACGGCGTCGCCCGCGTGTTCTGCGACGTGTGCACTCCCG
>CABUCA010000041.1 GCA_902489965.1 uncultured Collinsella sp. | reverse complement strand
GGACTTGCAGCGACGGACCTCAGGACACTCTTACACCACGTCTGCGCGCGCGACCCCCAAACAGGCCTCTTGCGGAAAATACATCCCGGAATCCCCGCTAGAAACGGGACGCGCTTTCCCAGTCGAGGCCCTATAGGAAACTGCGGCCCGCCTTCGAGGGCAAAACCGGGACGCAGTTTCCGGGCGGGGCATCAAAAACAAAGTTGCGGTGGAATAGTTCCTGCTTGGGCTGGTTGAGACCTTAAATAGGGGCTATTTCACCGCAAGTTATTGAGGGGATGTCCGTCCTCTTACAGATGGCGCTCCAGAAAGCGGAAGGCCAGGCGGATCCAGGGACGGACGGAAACCTGCTTGTCCTCGTTGTCGACCGCGGTATTGGCGTTGCCGAGCGAAAGGCCGTGGCCACCCTGGTCAAAGACGTGCATCTCGCATGCAACGCCCTCCTCGGCCATGCGCTGCGCAAACGGGTAGACCTGCGCGACCGGCGCCGTCTTATCGTCCGAAACGCCCCACACAAAGGTCGGGGGCATCTGGCGCGTAACGTGCGTGGTGGGGCAAATGTCGGTCAGGTGCTCATCGGTCGCCTCGCCACCCGTCACCATCGACAGATAGTCGTTGAGCAAATCGCGTCCCGTCTTGCCACCCGTCTTGGGCACGCGCAGGTCGATGCGCGGGTCGCGCGTCTGCATATCGCGCACATAGGCAAGGTCGAGCAACGGATAGCCCAGCACCACGGCGTCGGGACGAATATCCTCCGGACGAGCCCCGGCAAGGCCCGCGAAGGGTCCGGTCTTCCACTGCGTTGCCAACGAGGCGCAGATCATGCCGCCCGCCGAGAAACCCACGATGCACACGCGCTTGGGATCGACATGCCACTCGTCGGCGTTGGCGCGCACGGTAGCGACCATCTTGGCGAGGTCCGCCTGCGGGTGCGGAAAGCTCACGTCGCCCGTGGCACTCGTCACATAGTTGAGCACAAAGGCCTGGTAGCCGCGGTCCAAAAATGCAAACGCCACCGGGTCCTGCTCGTGCGGAGCGATATGCGTAAACCCGCCTCCGCCGCAGATGATCACCGCGGGGCGGCGGCCATTGGGCTTGTCAGGCAGCGGCTCGGCACCCAGATACGTAAACGTCGCCGGATAATCCTCGGTCGGCTCCTCGCCCCACAGCGCATGGTTCTCAATAATCATAGGTGCTCCCTCCGTGCGATTCGTGCGCACTCGTTTTTCGCACCTTAGCGTACCCCACTTGAGCCCGCGGCGCAGAAACACCCCCGCAATAAGTTGGCCATCAACTGATATATCACATAATCCCAGCTCAGGGCCATCGTTAAGCAGCGTAAAATAGGAGCGCTGACCGTGCTGGGAAACACGTACGAAACGTTTCCGGCAAACCACACGCGTGCAACATGCGCGCCTGATACGTTGGAGGCATTTATGGGTCTGCTCGATTCGCTCAAGTCCACGTTCACTTCGTCGGGCGAGGCGTCCGTTCCGCCCGCAGCAAGCTTCGCCACCCGCGAAGGCGTCATCTACGCTCCCGTCAACGGCGTGCTCGTCAATCTGAGTGAGGTTCCCGACGAGACCATCGCCTCGGGCATGCTCGGCCAGGGCTATGGCATCGAGCCCATTACCGGCACCATTTACGCCCCTGCCAACGGCCGTATCGGCGCCACCACCGTCACCAACCACTCCATCGGCATGATCACCGAGGACGGTCTTCGCGTGTTCATCCATGTTGGCCTGGGCACCGTGGAAATGAACGGCAAGGGTTTTGCCCGCTTTGTCGAGATGGGCGATGTGGTCAAGGCCGGCCAGCCGCTCATCAGCTTCGACCGCGACGCCATTAAGGCCGCCGGCCACGAGGACATCGTGACCGTCATCGTCTCTGAGCTCGACCGCCTCAAGAGCATCGACCATGTTGGCGAGTCCGGCACGCTTATCGGTGGCAACCCGCTCGTCAAGCTTGGCGATCCGCTGCTGGTTGCCAAGACCAAGTAGCCGAGCATCATCGCATAAAGGCTCAACCACCCGTGCATCTTTGCCGCATCTGTGTTGTTGTTTTTGCCTATGTAGAGGTTCTGAAACGTTTCTATATAGGCAGCTGAGCATCAACGCAGGTGCGGCTTTTGCGTAGCGAGGCATCGTCCCGCGGCATGTTGTTCAACCGCACGAACCCCCTTCCTTTGTCCGCGCAGAGCGCTAGACTGCTAGGTCGACATTGGAGGAAGATCGATGCAAAACACACCCACGGGCGCCGCACATGCCGCGCCTCAACGCAACCAACGCATCGTCGCGCTCGACGGGCTCCGCGCCCTCGCCATCGCCGGCGTCGTCCTATATCACCTTCGCCCCAGCCGCCTGACCGGCGGTTTTTTGGGCGTTACACTCTTCTTTACGCTGAGTGGCTATCTCGCCACCAAAAGCATTATGCGAGCCACGGCACGCGACGGATTCTCGTACCCGCGCTATATCTGCCGCCGCATTGCGCGCATGATGCCGCCGATCGTCGTGACCATCGCGTTTACCGCCGTCGCCACCTACATCGCGGCCCCGAGCCTACTCCCTAAGGTGCAGCAGGACACCCTGCCATCGGCACTCTTTTTGAGCAACTGGTTCTACATCTTCCGCAACGTCTCGTATTTCGCCGCCGCGGGGCTCCCCTCGCCGCTCACGCACCTGTGGTTCTGCGCTGTCACCATGCAGTTCTATCTGGTATGGCCGGTCATCCTTATGGCACTGTGCGGCAAAACCAGGTCGCGCAACACCGCCATCGGCATCACGATCGCATTCGCGCTTGTATCGACGGCAGCCATGGTCCTCATGTTTAATCCCACCGCCGACACATCGCGCGTCTACTACGGAACCGACGCCCGTGCCGCCGAGCTTCTATGCGGAGCCTTAGCCGCCATCGCCGCGCCGCGTCTGCGCGAGATGCTGAGCGGTGACATCCATACCCCCGGCGCCAACAAGGGCATCTCAAAGGTTAACGCGATTTCTATCGCGTGGCTCGTTGCCGTTATAGCCGGCGCACTCATGCTGACCGGAGAGAGCGCCTGGCTCTACCGCGGAGGCTTTTTGCTGTTTGCCCTCGCCACCGGACTCCTCATCATCTGCGTGCAGAATACGGAGTGCATCGTGCGTCGCCTGTTGTCGGTCAAGCCGCTCGTCTGGCTGGGTCAGCGCTCGTTCTCGGTTTATTTGGTGCACTATCCCCTACTGCTTCTTATGAACCCCGCAACCCGCACTACCCGCATCGCCTGGTGGGAGCAGGCATTACAGCTTGTACTGACCCTTGCGGTAGCCGAGGTTTTCTATCGCCTAGTCGAACGCCCTTGGTCCCACAAGCCGGCCCAACAGGACAGCACGGCAGGAAAGCACGTCCTCGCGCCCGCCATAGTGCTCCCCGCGCTTGGCGCCGTATGCGTCGCCGCACTTGCCTTCGCGCCGCTTGACTGGGCAGGCATCGCCACCGCCCGCGCCGAGCAGCTCCGTCCCGAGCTTGCCCAGAACGCGACCTCGCCCCAGGACAACGGAGCCAACGACAAGGGCGCCGAGCCTGCATCCGGTAAAGATTCCCAGCCCAGCGACACCGCATCCGATGACGCAACCAAGCAAAAACCCAAAGAGGGACCTATCGCCGAAAAGGTCCCCAAGAACCTTGACTGGAGGAGCTTTACCTACGACGAGGCAACCGGAACCTGCGACGCACGCGTGCTCATGATCGGCGACTCAGTCACTGCGGGCGCACAGTCCGGTATTCAGGCGGCGCTTCCCAACGCGTACATCGACGGCGTGGTGAGCCGCCAGTTCTACACCTTCCAGGATGTCTATGCACAGGACAGTGCCAACTACGATCCAAGCGTGGTCATCTGCGCGCTTGGCACCAACGGCCTCATCCGCGACCCCCAGCAGGTGCAGGACGTGATTAATGCCGTGGGCGGCAAGCCCATCTACTTTGTGACCGTGCGCGTACCGCTCGAGCTACAGGACCGCAATAACCAGACGATTCGTGACGTCTGCGCCCAAAACGACAACGCCGGCGTCATCGACTGGAACGGTGCCTCAGAGGGCCACAGCGAATACCTTGTCGACGACGGCACACACCTCACCCAGGCGGGAATCGACACCTACGCTGCTCTCATACGCCAAGCCATCTGCGGGCACTAGGCACCGCAAAATCGGCGCTTGCGCGGCGCCCACGTCACGCCCATACATCACGCCTGACGTTTTGCTACGCCCCCACTCGCGGGTTAGAATGGTTAACTGTTTGGAAATAATCCGTACAACCGTTATGGGAGGATACGTGAACCGCACCAAAATCGCGCAGCTCTATGCCGATGCCGAGTCGCTCGGTGGCCAGACCGTCACCGTTGCCGGCTGGGTCAAGTCCGTCCGCGACATGAAGAACTTTGGCTTCGTCACACTCAACGACGGCAGCTGCTTCCGCGACCTGCAGGTCGTCATGAACCGCGAGGCGCTCGACAACTACGACGAGATCGCCCATCAAAACGTCTCGGCCGCCCTCATCTGCAGCGGCACCGTCAAGCTGACCCCCGATGCGCCCCAGCCCTTCGAGCTTTCTGCCACCTCCATCGAGGTCGAGGGCGTCAGCGCCCCGGATTACCCGCTGCAGAAGAAGCGTGCCACCGTCGAGTTCCTGCGCACCCAGCAGCACCTGCGCCCGCGCACCAACCTGTTCCGCGCCGTGTTCCGTATCCGCTCTGTCGCGGCTGCCGCCATCCACCGCTTCTTCCAGGAGCAGGGCTTTGTCTACGTCAACACCCCCATCATCACCACGAGTGACTGCGAGGGCGCCGGCGAGATGTTCCGCGTGACCACGCTCGACCCCAAAAACCCGCCCCTCACCGAGTCCGGCGAGGTCGACTGGAGCCAGGACTTCTTTGGCAAGCATGCGAGCCTCACCGTGTCCGGCCAGCTCAATGCCGAGAACTTTGCCATGGCCTTTGGCGACGTGTACACCTTTGGCCCCACCTTCCGCGCCGAAAACTCCAACACCACGCGCCACGCCGCCGAGTTTTGGATGATTGAGCCCGAGATGGCATTTGCCGACCTCAACGACTACATGGATAACGCCGAGGCTATGCTCAAGTACGTCCTTAAGGACGTTATGGCCACCTGCCCCGACGAGCTCAACATGCTCAACAAGTTTGTGGACAAGGGCCTGCTCGAGCGCCTGGACCATGTCGCCAACTCCAACTTTGCCCGCGTCACCTATACCGAGGCCGTCGAGATCCTGGAGCAGGCAGTCGCTGCGGGTCACAAGTTTGACTATCCCGTGAGCTGGGGCATCGACCTGCAAACCGAGCACGAGCGTTTCCTGACCGAGGAGCACTTTAAGCGCCCGACCTTCGTAACCGACTACCCGGCCGAGATCAAGGCGTTCTACATGCGCATGAACGAGGACGGCAAGACCGTCGCCGCCGCCGACTGCCTGGTTCCCGGTATCGGCGAGATTATCGGCGGCTCCCAGCGCGAGGAGCGCCTGGATCTGCTCGAGGCCCGCATCAAGGACCTGGGCATGAATCCCGAGCAGTACAAGTACTACCTTGACCTGCGCCGTTACGGTTCCTGCAAGCACGCCGGCTACGGTCTGGGCTTCGAGCGCTTGGTGATGTACCTCACCGGCGTGGGCAACATCCGCGACGTCCTGCCGCACCCGCGCACCGTAGGCAACGCCGACTTCTAATCGCCATAGCGCCACCAAACGCGTTCCAGTGCATCACGCCAGCGCCTCTCGGCAAGCCGAGGGGCGCTTTTTTCAACAGCATCCGTCAAGCTTTTGGCAAGGTTTTGGTCAGTTAGGCAGGGTTGTTGAAAACTCGACCCGCCGTTTGCCGGCAACCATCGACCGTCCAAGGCGTCACGCGTCCTTGGCCAGGCTTCGCGCCCTAGGCTCTGATCTGCCATCACCAAAAACGGAAAGGACGTGGGCGCTATGACCGAAGCCGTTGTTGAAAACTACGAGACCACGACCAGGGGCTCCGCCTCGATGGCAGCCTATCGCGCCGTACGCATCCTGCAGCTCTTGAGCGAGAACACCGGCGAGGACAAGGCACTGCTTTCCGACGAGCTGGTCGAGCTCCTCGCCCATCCCGACGACCCCGCCCGCATGCCCATCTCGGCGGCACGCCGCAGCATCTATACCTCAATATCTGCACTTCGTCACGCCGGATACGAAATCGACTATAAACGCGGCGTGGGCTATCGGCTCCTCACCCGCCCGCTTGCTGACGAGGAGATCATACGGCTCCACGGCATGGTCATGCGCAACCGATCGACGCCCATAGCCATTCGAAAGAGCATGGCACAGCACCTGGTCGCCATGGCGAGCGCCGATGTTCGCGACTATCTCGATATGCCCGAACCGGCACCGGCCGCCAACGACGCGCCCGTCAAGGCAACGCGTCCGCACGCCAAGCGTATCGACACGTGCGAGCTCGTCGAACAGGCCATCGACCATGGAACAACTGTCAGCTTTGATATCACAAATGTCCTGACCCGAGGCGAAACCGAAGTGGTGCGGATGACGGTCCGGCCCTTTGCCATCAGGCAGCGCGATGGCGTCTCGTATCTGCTGGGAACGGTCTACGACGCCCGAGGCGCCGACGACACCCTGCGCACCGTTGAGGTCAGCCGCATGAGAAACGTCAGCACGCGTTTGCTCGACGGCAAGAAACTCTTTGCCGCGCTAGACGAAGAAGACAGCCCCGCGCCCGCAGCGTAAGCCCCGTTACCGTCCGTCGTTCCTCAGCACTGCCCATCCGGTTCAGTATTAAAAAACTCGCCAGGATGTTGTAAAAAATGACATCGGCGTTACTATAGTCCCACTTGCACTTTTTCCTAGTGCAGTGTTTCCAGCCATTTTTATACTGGGGGTAATGATATGAAGGACATCACCATCAGCCGCAGGAGTCTTCTTGTCTCCGCTGGCCTGTTCGCGCTCGCTCCGCTCGCCGGATGCGGCGGCAACTCTGGTTCCGGCTCCGCTGCCGCCGGTTCCGACTACACCAT
This sequence comes from uncultured Collinsella sp., assembly GCA_902489965.1. Lineage (GTDB taxonomy): Bacteria > Actinomycetota > Coriobacteriia > Coriobacteriales > Coriobacteriaceae > Collinsella. The sequence continues at coordinate 11,995 of CABUCA010000041.1, read as the reverse complement.
CGGCGTTCTGCAGCTCACCGAGCACTCCGCGCTCGATGCCGCCAACGACGGCTTCGTCAAGGCCATCAAGAAGAGCGGTCTCAAGGTCAAAATCGACCAGAAGAACGCCCAGAACGACCAGTCCACGTGTAAGTCCATTGCCGACAAGTTCGTAGGCGACGGCGTCAACCTGATCTATGCCATCGCTACGCCCGCCGCGCAGGCTGCCGCCGGCGCCACCGCCGATATCCCCATCGTTGGCTGCGCCATCACCGACTACGCCGCTTCCGGCCTGGTCCAGGACAACGACAAACCCGGCACCAACGTCACGGGCGCTTCCGACCTCACCCCGGTCGCCGAGCAGCTCGAGATGATGCAGAAGGTCCTGCCCGACGTTAAGAAGGTCGGCCTGCTCTACTGCACCGCCGAATCCAACTCCGACGTCCAGATCAAGGCCGCCAAGAAGGAGCTCGACAAGCTGGGCCTCGAGTACACCGACTTCACCGTCTCGAGCTCTAACGAGATCCAGTCCGTTGTCGAGTCTGCCGTGGGCAAGGTCGACGCGCTGTACTCCCCCACCGACAACACCATCGCCGCGGGCGCCTCGCAGGTCGGCCAGATTTGCAAGGAGAACAAGCTCCCCTTCGTTACCGGCGAGGAGGGCATGTGCAAGGCCGGCGGCGTGTTCACCCTCTCCATCAACTATGAGGACCTGGGCTACGCTGCAGGCGAGATGGCCGTCAAGATCCTGAAGGGCGAGGCCAAGCCCGAGGATATGCCGATCAAGCATCTCTCGAGCAAGGACCTGGTCGTCGTCAAGAACGACGAGATGGCCGAGGCTCTGGGTATCGACCTTTCCGCTCTGGACGCGTAGCGTCATGCGTGGCAATGCATCTAGAGCCCGCGCTCGTGCCATAGCCGCGTTATTCAATATCTGAGCCACAGGGGCGAACGCTAAAGACCGGCGTTCGCCCTGCTTGTTTCGGATGAGACAAAACACCCGTCTGCAACTCTTTTATGCAGCGTTACCGCTATTATGGAAAATCACGTGTCCACCCTATCCTAGGAGGTATGAAGCATGCTCATTGCATTGCAGGGCGCCGTTTCGCAGGGCGTCCTCTGGGGCATCATGGTGCTCGGCGTGTTTATCACGTTCCGCCTGCTCGACATCCCCGATATGACCTGCGACGGCAGCTTTGCCCTCGGCGGCTGTGTTTGCGCCGTGCTCATCGTCAACAATAACGTCGACCCCTTGCTCGCCGTGCTGGCCGGCATGTGCGCCGGTGCCATCGCGGGCGCTGTCACGGGCATCTTGACCACCGTTTTTGAGATTCCTGCAATCCTCGCCGGAATCCTTACGCAGATCAGTCTGTGGTCCATCAACCTGCGCATCATGGGCAAATCCAACACGCCCATCCTTGCCAAGGGCACCATCTTCTCATCCGTCAGCCACATGACGGGCCTGCCGCAGTCCACTGTTGCCATTATCCTGGGCATTGTGCTGGCCGTGGCCATCGTCGCCATCCTGTACTGGTTCTTTGGCACCGAGATCGGCTCGGCGCTGCGCGCCACCGGCAACAACGAGTACATGATCCGCGCCCTGGGCGTCAACACCAACTCCACCAAGATGATCGCCCTCGTGCTCTCCAACGCCCTTATCGGCCTTTCGGGTGCGCTCATCTGCCAGAGCCAGAAGTACGCTGACATTGGCATGGGCACCGGCGCCATCGTTATCGGTCTTGCCGCCATTGTTATCGGCGAGGTGCTCGGCCGCCTGCTGCCCGGCGGTCTGACGCAGTTTAGCGTCCGTCTTGCCTCTGCAGTCTTTGGCTCCGTGGTGTACTTCCTCATTCGCGCCATCGTGCTGCAGCTGGGCATGGACGCCAACGACATGAAGCTGCTCTCCGCCGTAATCGTTGCCGTGGCCCTGTGCGTGCCCGTGGTTTGGGAGCGCTACAAGCTCCGCAGCTCCTACACGAAGGGGGATGAGGCAGATGCTTAAGCTCTCGCACGTCAAGAAGACCTTTAACAAGGGCACCGTCACCGAGAAGCGCGCACTCACCGGCGTCGACCTCACCCTTAACGACGGCGACTTTGTAACCGTGATCGGCGGCAACGGCGCCGGCAAGTCCACGCTGCTCAACATGATCGCCGGCGTGTATCCGCTCGATTCGGGCGTTATCGAGCTCGACGGAACCGACATCTCGCGTCTGAGCGAGTCGCAGCGCGCCAAGTACCTGGGCCGTGTGTTCCAGGATCCCATGCGCGGCACCGCAGCCGACATGCAAATTGCCGAGAATCTAGCCCTCGCCAAGCGTCGCGGTCAGCGTCGCGGTCTTTCGTGGGGCGTCACCAAGGCCGAGAAGGACGAGTACGTTGAGCTGCTCAAGCGCTTGGACCTCGGTCTGGACACACGCCTCAACGCCAAGGTCGGCCTGCTCTCGGGTGGCCAGCGCCAGGCACTCACCCTGCTGATGGCCACGCTCACCAAGCCGCGCCTGCTGCTGCTCGACGAGCACACCGCGGCCCTCGACCCCAAGACGGCATCGAAGGTGCTCAACCTGACCGAGGAAATCGTCGACGAGAACCACCTGACCACGCTCATGGTCACGCACAACATGAACGACGCCATCCGTCTGGGCAATCGCCTAATCATGATGCACGAGGGTCACGTGATCTACGACGTGGCAGGCGACGAAAAGAAGTCGCTCACCGTGGCCGACCTGCTGCAGAAGTTCGAGGAGGTCTCGGGCGGCGAGCTCGCCAACGACCGCATGCTGCTTAGCTAAAACCTGCCAATAAGGGACAGGGTTATTTTGGCAGGTTTTATCTGCACAAACGTCAAAACCGCCGCAAAGGGACAGACACCTTTGCGGCGGTTTTCGCATATTATGTCGATAATCCAGCGTCAGCAGGGACCACTGGTCAAGAACTAAGGAAACTGCCTTGAGAAGATCTCTTCCCCGCCGTGCAAACCTTATACCCACCAAGAAGCCCGTCCGAATTTGATCGGACAGGCTTCTTGGTGGGTATCATGGTTGAACGATCATGAGGAGGTTTCCCTACATGGAATTGTTTGAGCCAATTCTTCATTTCTTTGCACAACGATGGGTCCACAACATCATCTGGGCAGGTATCTTGGCTATCGGCACCGCCGTTGCCGCCAAGGTCGCGTCCAAGACCCTGCGCCACCTGCTTAACCGCGACGATAACCCACTCCCTTCATCCAGCATCTTCATCAACATCGCGCGCGCCGTCATATGGACGATCGGCGGCAGCTTTATCCTCGACAACTGCTTTGGCGTTAACGCAAACGCCCTCGTCGCCGCTCTTGGCGTCGGCGGCATCGCCATCTCACTCGGCTTTCAGGACACGCTTTCAAACCTCATCGGCGGCATGCAGGTGACGTTTATGGGCATTATCAAACCCGGCGACAATATCGAGGTCGGCGGCGTGTCGGGCGTGGTCCAAGATATCACCTGGCGCCATACGACCATCGAAGATGCCTGCGGGCAGACCATCATCGTCCCCAACTCCAACATCTCCAAGAACACGCTCGTGCATTTGATGCCCTTTGGGCGCGTGGCCGTCCCCGTTGCCGTAAAGGACACGTCCAAGTGGGCTTCACTGGACGCGCTGGCAGACGAGCTCACCGACGCCACCAAAGCCGCCGTGCTTCCCATCTCGGGCTTTAACAAGGAGCCCTACGTGCTCTTTAGCGAGATCGGCGACTTTGGCATCAAGGGAAAAATCATCTTTATCGTCAGCGACGACAGCACCACTTTCACGGCAGCCGACGCCTGCATCCGCGCCATTGCCCCCATCATTGCCTAAAACCACCACAAAGGCGCCTTTGTGGTGGTTTCGCATCGTGGTACCATGGTTCATATCGTTGTTTAAACGACTAAGGGAGTAGACACCATGGAAGAGGCCTATCGTCAAGCACGCAAGCGCGGCGAGCAGGGACGCCGTCGCGCCATCAGCCAAAGCGAGCACCCGTACCTTACGGACCTCGACGGCCTCGTTGCCCAGCTCCCCTTAGGCCAGCGAGAGAGCGTCGGCCTGAGGGACATTCCGCTCGAAATGGTCGTCGGCACGGTTACCAAGGGCCGTCAGTCTGCCTTTTCGTGCAACTTTATGCCCCTGCTGCCGTTTAGCACCGAGTTCGCCCGCAAGTGGTCCAACCTCTACGACATCCAGGTGACCGAGGGCTATCGCGACCCCATCATCGTCACCGAGTTCATGCATCGGTTCTACGTCCAGGAGGGCAACAAACGCGTCAGCGTCCTCAAATTCCTAGACGCCCCGACGGTTTCGGCCAAGGTCACCCGCCTCAACCCCGGCAAATGGGATTCCGTCGAAAGCCGCCTCTATGGCGAGTTCTGCGCGTTTTGGCGCGTCTGCCCCCTATACGAGATCGAGTTCTCCCGCGAGGGAGGCTACGAAACGCTCGCCAAGATGCTCGGTCAAAACCTTGTCGAAAAATGGCCACAGAAAAAGGTCGATTACCTGCGCCACACCTTCCTGCTCTTTAAGCGCTCCTACCTTCGCGCGGGCGGCAACCACCTGGACATTACGCCCGCCGACGCCATGCTCGTCTACCTCAATGTGTACAACCAGGACCGCCTGCTGGATACGCCGACGGATATCGTCGTAAACCGCCTGTGCAAGATTTGGCGCGAGATGGTCATTGCCGGTAAAAGTGATGAGGAGAAGGTCGATCTTGTCGAGGCGCCGAGTGTCGATGAGGAAGAGGCGCCCGCCAAGTCCACCTCCAGCGTACTCAACTTCTTTATGGGCAAGACCGTTTATTCGGCGGCCAACCCTCTGCGCATCGCCTTTATCCATGAATTCCCCTGTGCATCGTCGAGCTGGGACAGCCTGCACGACCAAGGGCGTCAGTATCTCGACCAGCACTTTGGCGGCATCGTGCGCACCGAGGCGTTCGAGGACTGCCACGATCCGGACGCGTTCTACGCCGCCGCGGAAACGGCTGTCAAACATGGAGCAAACGTCATCTTCTCGACCTCGCACCGCCTGATGGAATACACGCTCAGGGCTGCCGTTGAGTATCCTCGGGTTCGGTTCCTCAACTGCTCTATCGGCCTTCCCCACCAAAGCGTGCGCTCGTATTTTGGCAAAATGTACGAGGCCAAGTTCCTCCTGGGCGCCCTTGCTGCCAGCATGGCGGACAACCACCGCATCGGTTACCACGCGTCGGTCTTCGCCTCAGGCGCACTCAGCGAGATCAACGCCTTTGCGATTGGCGCCTCGCTGCTCGACCCTCGCGCGCAGGTAATCCTCACCTGGGGCGATGTGCCCGCCGGCGGTCTTGCCGAGGCCATGTGCCGCGAAGGCGTGAGCGTCATGACCGGCGCCGACATGTCAAAGTCACTCGAAGACCCCACGGCCTACGGACTCCACCGCCTGGTCGATGGCAAGGTCGTCGGCATTGCCATGCCGGTATGGAACTGGGGCCGATACTACGAGCTTATCGTGCGAAGCCTGCTGCATGGCACCTGGGATGAGACCAGTGACGATAGCCAGGTTCGCGCCGTCAACTACTGGTATGGTATGAGCTCGGGCGTAATCGACATTCGCTACGCTCCGGGCCTGCCTTATCAGACGCGCAAGCTTGTTCAGCTGCTCCGCAATGGCATCGTCGAGGGCTCCATCAATCCATTTGGCGGCGAGCTCCATAGCCAAGACGGCGTGGTGCAGATCGAGGGCTTTCCCCCGCTGCCGAGCACGCAAATCGTCGAGATGGACTGGCTGGCCGACAACGTGGTAGGCGCCATTCCGCAGCCCAACGATGAGCCGAAAGTCCGCGCCCTATGAAGATCCTTGCCGTAGCCGATACCGAAGAACGATGCCTTTGGGAATGCTTTCGCAAGGAACGCTTTGAGGGTGTCGACCTGATTTTGTCCGCTGGCGACCTGGACCCGGATTATCTTGAGTTTTTGGTCACCGTCATCAACAAACCGCTCATCTACGTGCGCGGCAACCACGATGACCGCTATGCACGTCATGCACCGGGCGGCTGCATCTGTGTCGAAGACACCGTGTACGTGTACCGCGGCGTCCGCATTGCGGGGCTTGGCGGCTCCATGCGCTACCGAGACGGTGCCAACATGTATACCGAGCGCGAGATGACCAAGCGCATGCGCAAGCTCTCCCGAAAAGTGAGGATGGTCGGCGGCTGCGACATCTTGCTCACTCACGCGCCCGCCGCCGGAGTGGGCGATCTGGATGATCTGCCGCATCGAGGATTCGACTGCTTTAACGCAGCGCTTGAGTCCTGGAGCCCCGACTACATGGTGCACGGACATGTGCATCAAAGCTATGGTCCAGATTTTCAGCGCGAGCGGCAACACACGTGCGGGACAACGATCATCAACGCCTGCGGCTATACGCAGTTTGAGCTGGACGAGGCGCGCTACCCCATCCGTGGATGGCAGGCAGCCTGGCTCAATTCGCAAACCATGCGCCGCGAGCTCAAGCGCCACGAGGCAATCGAATCCTCAACCGCCAGAACACCCTGGTAACCACTTTTAAGGCTTGACGCTGCGCCGGCCCCAAGCACCCCATCTCGCCCCTCAAGCCGTCGCTCGCGTACCAAAGTACGCGTCGCTCCTCTTTCGGGGCGACCTGGGGCACTTGGAACCGGCTCGCTGCGATGCCATAACATTGACGTCTAAGTGCCCAAACCACCACAAAGGTGCCTGTCCCCTTTGTGGTGGTTTGGGCGCGGTAGCAAGAAACCCGGTCCTGCACGAGGCAGAACCGGGTTTCTCTAGCAATGCTTGCTTTGCTCAGGCAGTAACTGTTAGTTACTCAGCCAGGAAGTCACGCTGGACAGCGGGATCGACCTTGACGCCAGGGCCCATGGTGGAAGACACGGAGATGGACTTGACGTACTTACCCTTAGCAGAAGAGGGCTTGACGCGCAGAATCTCGGTGTACAGGGCAGCGTAGTTCTCGACGAGCTGCTGCTCAGAGAAGGACTTCTTGCCCAGGGGCACGTGGCAGATGCCGTAACGGTCGGCGCGGTACTCAACGCGGCCGGCCTTGAGCTCGGAGACCATCTTGGCGACGTCCATGGTCACGGTGCCGAGCTTGGGGTTCGGCATGAGGCCACGGGGACCAAGGATCTTACCGATGCGGCCAACCTTGGCCATCATGTTCGGCGTAGCGATAGCGGCGTCGAAGTTGATCTCGCCCTTCTGGATCTGGGCGACGAGCTCGTCGGAACCGATGATGTCGGCGCCAGCAGCCTCGGCCTCGCGGGCCTTCTCGCCCTCGGCGAAGACGGCAACACGAACGGTCTTGCCGGTGCCGTGGGGCAGGGAGATGGAACCACGGATGTTCTGGTCAGCCTTACGAGTATCGATGCCCAGACGGAAGTGGGCCTCGACGGTCTCGTCGAACTTGGCGGTGTCGAGCTCCTTGATGAGCTTGGCAGCCTGAAGGGGGGTGTAGAGCGTGGCGCGGTCGATCTTCTCGGCAGCGGCGTTATAGCTCTTACCATGCTTAGCCATGTGCATTACCTCCTGTGGTTAAACGGGCGTGAGCCCTCCCACATCGTATCGTGTGCCCTATTGCACACATATAACGGGCGCCCCGGTCGGAGCACCCGTCATTACCTAAAGAAATCGCTACTCAGCGATGGTGACGCCCATGGAGCGGGCGGTACCGGCGATGATCTTCTTGGCGGCGTCAATGTCGTTGGCATTGAGGTCCGGCATCTTGATCTCGGCGATCTTGGTGAGCTGCTCCTGGGAGAGCTGACCAACCTTGTCGGCCTGCGGCTTAGCGGAACCAGACTTGAGGTTCAGCTCCTTCTTGATGAGGTGAGCCGCCGGCGGGGTCTTGGTGATGAAGGAGAAGGACTTATCCTCGTAGACAGAGATCTCAACGGGGATGATGTCGCCCTTCTTGTCCTGCGTCTCGGCGTTAAAGGCCTGGCAGAACTGCATGATGTTCACGCCAGCAGCGCCCAGGGCGGGGCCGACGGGAGGAGCGGGGTTAGCGGCACCAGCAGGAATCTGGAGCTTAATGACGTTGGCAACCTTCTTCTCAGCCATGGTCATTCCTTTCGAATCACGAGTGTGAAGTACTTGCTATATCGTAAGCACGCACGTGTTAGAAGCACTCCTGAGATGAGCAGTCACAGAAGAAGCACGCTCGCGCGAACGGACGAAAACTTAAGCGATGACAGCGACCTGGTTAAAGTCGAGCTCGACCGGCGTCTCGCGGCCAAAGATCATCAGTGTGACCTTGAGCTTGCCAGCCTCGGTGTTAACCTCGGAGACCTTGCCATCAAAGTCGGTAAGCGGACCATCGGTGACGCGGACGGACGTGCCGACCTCAATATCAACCGAGGTGCGCTTGGGCGAATCGCCCTTACCGGGACGACGAGTCATCTTGTTGTACTCGTCGCGGGAAAGCGGAGCGGGCTTGCCGTTGCCGCCCAGGAAACCGGTGACGCCAGGCGTGTTACGAACACACGTCCAAGCATCGTCATCCATCTCCATGCGGACCAGGACATAACCCGGGAAAATCTTGGAATCCTTGGTCTCACGCTTGCCACCCTCTTTAATCTCGGTGACACGCTCCATAGGAATCTCGATATCAAAGATACGGTCCTGCATGCCCATAGTCTCGATGCGATGCTCGAGATCGGACTTAACGCGGTTCTCGTATCCAGAGTAAGTGTGAACGACGTACCAACGCTTAGACATGGTTTAGCCCCTCAATCCAGAGAACAGAGCAAGAGCCTCGCCAAAGCCAGCATCGAGCAGAGCGATGACGACGCCGACGACGATCAGAGAAGCGCAAACGACGACCGAGTAGTTCACGAGCTCCTTCTTATCGGGCCACGTGACACGCTTCATCTCGGACTTGACCGAAGCGAAATACTTCTTGGTGCGGGCGAAGAAACCAGGCTTCTCGTTCTTCTTGGACTTCGCAGCCTTCTCGTTCTTCTTGCCAACGGCCTTCTTGGCCTCAACCTTGGAGTTGGCGGCAGCGTTGTTGGCAGGCGCCTGCTGCTGAGCCTTCTTCTTGTTCTTCTTGTTGGCCATTTGGGTTACCTCCGCGCAATGCGCTTATACATGAGTAAACCGTAAGCCCCCAATTGGGAGCTTACGGAATAATGACTGGCACGCCAGGAAGGACTCGAACCCTCAACACTCGGTTTTGGAGACCGATGCTCTACCAATTGAACTACTGGCGTATGTGACTAGAGACTATCGAGTCTCTTTGTGCAGCGTGTGGTGACGGCACCAGGGGCAATACTTCTTGATCTCCATACGATCAGGCATGGTCGACTTGTTCTTGGTGGTCGTATAGTTGCGGCGCTTGCACTCAGTGCACGCAAGAGTAACTAGAGTACGCATGTATCCTGAACCTTTCATTTCCGCCCCGTACGGGCACGAGTTGATACTTTATCAGCTCTACGTAAGTGCTGTCAACGAAAACCTCGAATCAATTGGTTCTCGGTGAACCCATTCATATTTGGAACACATCAATGGAGCCAACGAGATCTAATCGACGATGCACCCAGGACCATAATCGATCCTCTCGACACCAGCAACGGCTCAATATCCATTGCAGAAAAGAACCCGGCACCCATATAAGTGCCGGGTTCTCTAAGTCAGCTATATCAAAGAGCTAATTTACTCAATGATCGTGGAGACGATGCCCGAACCGACGGTGTGGCCACCCTCGCGGATAGCGAAGCGCAGGCCCTCCTCCATGGCGATCGGGTGGATGAGGTCGCCCTCGATGGTGATGTGGTCACCAGGCATAGCCATCTCGGTGCCCTCGGGGAGCTTGACCGTACCGGTAACGTCGGTGGTACGGAAGTAGAACTGAGGACGATAACCATCGAAGAACGGGGTATGACGGCCGCCCTCCTCCTTGGTCAGAACGTAGATCTCGCCGGTGAACTTGGTGTGCGGAGTAACCGAACCGGGCTTGCAGAGAACCTGGCCGCGCTCGATGTCCTCGCGCTTGATGCCGCGGAGCAGCAGACCGACGTTGTCGCCAGCCTCGCAGAAGTCCATGGACTTACGGAACATCTCGATACCGGTAACGACGGTGTTCTGGGTATCCTTGATGCCGACGATCTCGACGGGCTCGTTAAGCTTGAGCTCACCGCGCTCGACACGGCCGGTAGCAACGGTACCACGGCCGGAGATGGTCATAACGTCCTCAACGGCCATCAGGAAGGGGAGGTCGTTGTTACGAGCAGGCGTCGGGATGTACTCGTCGACAGCCTTCATGAGCTCGCGGATGGCGTCCATCCACTTGGCGTCGCCCTCGAGAGCGCCCAGAGCGGAACCACGGATGACGGGGATGTCGTCGCCGGGGAAATCGTACTCGGAGAGGAGCTCACGGGTCTCCATCTCGACGAGGTCGATGAGCTCGTCATCGTCGACCATGTCGCACTTGTTCAGGAAGACGACGATGTAGGGAACGCCGACCTGACGGGCGAGCAGGATGTGCTCGCGGGTCTGAGCCATGGGGCCGTCGGTAGCGGCGATGACCAGGATAGCGCCGTCCATCTGAGCAGCACCGGAAATCATGTTCTTGACGTAGTCAGCGTGGCCCGGGCAGTCAACGTGAGCGTAGTGACGGGCAGCGGTCTCGTACTCGACGTGGGAGACGGAGATCGTAATGCCGCGCTCGCGCTCCTCGGGAGCCTTGTCGATGTTCTCGAACGCAGTGAAGTCAGCCTTGCAGCCCTCGGTCTCGGAGAGAACCTTGGTGATGGCAGCGGTCAGCGTGGTCTTGCCGTGGTCGACGTGACCAATGGTGCCGATGTTAACATGCGGCTTAGTGCGCTCAAACTTCTCTTTGGCCATAAAGCCCTCCTCTTAACAGGTCGTCCCCGGACGGGACTTTGCCTTTATACCATAGTGGCCTCTCAACATACTATTGAGAAGCCACCGTGTTACCTATGGTAGCGGTGACTGGATTCGAACCAGTGACGCCACGGGTATGAACCGTGTGCTCTAACCAACTGAGCTACACCGCCGGATGGAGCCTGCAACCAGACTTGAACTGGTGACCTCTTCGTTACCAACGAAGTGCTCTACCGACTGAGCTATACAGGCACTTGACGGGTGGGAGCTATAGGATTCGAACCTATGTAGGCAGAGCCAACGGGTTTACAGCCCGTCCCCATTAACCACTCGGGCAAACTCCCAATCGTTCAAGTATCCGCAGGTCCTTTGGTCTTTTGGACCGCCGCCCCCGCGAACGAAGAAGATAATACGATGCCACCTTGGGGGCTGTCAACGAAAACCTCTAGATACACGGTGCCGGGCGTATCTATATGCTTTTGACCTGCGGTTTTGCTGAGTTTGGATATGAAGGACGGTGAATTTGCATATAGCGGTGACATTTCCCGAGGGAACACTTTGGCGTAGTGGAGTGAGCCTGCAGAATATTACTTCGATAACGACTCATTTGCACCTATATATAGGTCGAGATCGGGCTTCCCAAACAGAATCGAGCGTGGATAATCTCCCACTATTGGCGTGGCTTCGAATCCAAAGTGGAAGATTATCCACGCTCATTCACTTAGCAGGAGATTTTCCACGCTCGTATGTCCGGAAATCCTCGCTCGACCAGGATGACTGGGACCGGTCCGGCCTTTGTCTCAATCTGTAACATTTAGAGAACATTTTCTCCCCTATCTGTTACAGATCGAGATGTTTCGCAGAGACCCCAGCTTACGTCTCATTCTGTAACAGCTAGAACGGTTTTCGGCCTCTTCGTGTTACAGATTGAGATGTTATCGGCCATCCCTTGGCATTGTCTCAATCTGTAACTATAAGGAGGGTTTTCAGCCTCTTCGTGTTACAGATTGAGACAAACCGAAAACGGAATGGGCGCTGACCCAATGGCACACCACCTAAAAAGAAACGGGCCCTGTCCCATAAGGAACAGAGCCCGAAACTCTCATGGAGCCAGTGACAGGAATCGAACCTGCAACCCACTGATTACA
>CABUCA010000040.1 GCA_902489965.1 uncultured Collinsella sp. | reverse complement strand
CGCGCTCCTCGGCAGCCGCGCACTCGGGCATGCGCAACCTGAGCATGTTCGACGACATCCATTCGCTGGAGCCCGGCGACCTGGTGCTGCTGCACACCATGAACAAGACGCTCGCCTACAAGATGGTGGACTCCGAGGTCGTGCTGCCCGAGGAGATGGAGTCGCTGACCATCGAGCCCGGCGCCGACAAAGTGACGCTCGTCACTTGCACGCCCTACGGCGTAAACGACCATCGCCTGCTGGTGCATTGCGTGCGCACCAAGTACAACAAGAAGGACGTCGACAAGCAAAAGTCGCTGGCCGGCCGCCACTGGGGCAAGCGCGAGTTTGCCGTGCTCATCGTGGTCGTAGCCATTGTGCTGCTACTGCTGGACATCGTGATCCACGCGGTCCGCAAGCGCCGCAAGGCCAAGGCCTCGGCATAAGGCATCGTTCAGAACCACCACAATGGGGACAGGCGCCTTTGTGGTGGTCGGGGCTTTCAAACCATCACAACATTCGATGAAAATCGCGATTTTGGCGAAAAACGTCGAATGTTGTGATGCTTTTCGTTGCGGGCGAGATGGTCTTCGTTGCGGGCGAGATGGTCTTCGCTGCGGACGAGACGGTTTTCGTTGTGGGCGGGACGGTTTTCGCTATGGACGGTGCGGTTTCGCTGCTGAACCGCCAGCTTGCCGCCTGCCAGCCCGCCGCCCTCGTTACGTTTTCGCTGCATTTGGGTAAAGCGCCTGCTCCAAGCGGCGTTGCCTTGTATACTAGAGCGGTTTATCTGTTATGCGGAAGGGAGCGCCTATGGCACTCAGCGAGAAAGACGTGCGCGGCATCGCCGAGTACGCAAAGATCGCACTGACCGATGACGAGCTCACCCAGATGACGTCCTACCTGAACGACGCCGTCCAGATGCTCGAGCCCGTCTTGCAATATGACTTGCCCGACGTGGAGCCCACGTTCCATCCCATCGGAAGCCTGTCCAACGTGATGGGCGATGACCTGCGCGAGCCCGAGCGCGATCTGCCGCTCGACGTCGCGCTCGAAAACGCCGGCAGCGCGCGCGACCGCTACTTCCGCGTGCCGTCCATTTTGGGAGAGGGGGAGAGCGAGTAATGGCGCTAAGCTTCGATTCCCTCACCGCCGCCCAGATTGCCGCGGGCGTTGCCACCGGCGACTTTACCGCTACCGAGGTGGCCCAGGCCTCCCTTGCCGCCATCGAGGCGCGCGAGGGCGGGGTCCAGGCATTCCTGCAGGTGTCGCCCGAGCTTGCGCTCGAGGCCGCCGCGCGCGTGGATGCCGACCGTGCCGCAGGCAAGCCGCTGCCCCCGCTCGCGGGCGTGCCGCTGGCCATCAAGGACAACATGAACCTCGTGGGCACGCTTACCACTTGCGCGTCCCGTATGCTCGGGGACTACCAGAGCGTCTACACCGCCACCTGCGTCCAGCGCATGCTCGATGCCGGCTGCCTGCCCATGGGCAAGGCCAATATGGACGAGTTTGCCTTTGGCAGCTCCACCGAGAGCTCGGCGTTCCACCGCACCAACAACCCCTGGGATACCGAGCGCGTGCCCGGCGGCTCTTCGGGCGGCTCCGCTGCCGCCGTCGCCGCGGGTGAGGTCGCGCTCTCGCTGGGCTCGGACACCGGCGGCTCCATTCGCCAGCCGGCGTCGCTGTGCGGCGTGGTGGGCTTTAAGCCCACGTATGGCGCCGTGAGCCGTTACGGCGTGGTTGCCTTTGGCTCGTCGCTCGACCAGGTGGGCCCCTTTGGCCGCACGGTCGAGGATGTCGCGCTGGCCATGAACGCGCTTACCGGCGCGGGCCACGATCCGTACGATTGCACCAGCCAGGATTGCGCCGTCGACTTTACCGAGCATCTCAACGACAGCATCGAGGGCAAGTGCGTGGGCATCATCCCCGCGTTTATGGAGGCTGAGGGCCTGACGCCCGAGGTCAAGGCCGCTGTTCAGCGCGCCGCCCAGGAGCTGCAGAACCAGGGCGCCGAGCTGGTCGAGGTCGACCTGCCGCACCTGGACGCCGCCATCGCCGCCTACTACGTCATCGGCCCGGCCGAGGCATTCTCCAACCTGGCCCGTTTCGACGGCATTCGCTACGGCTACCAGGAGGAGGGCTGCGCCAACCTGTCCGACCAGAGCTCGCTTTCGCGCGCCCACGGCTTTGGCGCCGAGGCCAAGCGCCGTCAGATGCTCGGCGCCTACCTGCTGAGCTCGGGCGTGTACGACAAGTACTACTACGCTGCGCAAAAGGCCCGCACGCTCATCACTCAGGACTACGACGCCGCGTATGCCAAGGTGGACACCATCCTCATGCCCGCCTCGCCGCGCACGGCCTTTAAGTTCGGCGAGATCAGCGACCCCACGCAGATGTACCTCTCCGACCTGTACACCATCTCGCTCAACATTTGCGGCAACGGTGGTATCTCGGTGCCGCTGGGCCTGGGCGAGGATACTCAGCTGCCCGTTTCTGCCCAGCTGGTGGGACCTGCGTTTAAGGACCGTCAGCTGCTCACGTTTGCCCGCGCCCTGGAGCGCGGCTTTGCCGATGCCGCCACGGGTGCGCCCGCGCTTTCCGTTGCGCCCGATTTTGCCGGGAAGGGGGGCGAGCTGTAATGAAGGAGCTTTCCGAGGTCCTGCAGGATTGGGAGGCCGTGATCGGCCTGGAGATCCATACCGAGCTCACCGCACTCGATACCAAGATGTTCTGCAACTGCAAACTCAGCCACGATGACGAGCCCAACGCCAACGTGTGCCCGGTGTGCCTGGGCCTGCCCGGCGCCCTGCCGGTGCCCAACAAGCGCGCCATCGAGAGCATCGTCAAGGCCGGCCTCGCCACCAACTGCGAGATCCAGCGCCACTCGATGTTCTACCGCAAGCACTACTTCTATCCCGATATGGCCAAGAACTTCCAGACCACGCAAGGTCCGGTCGCCTTTGCCATGTACGGTCACCTGGACCTGGACGTGACCGGTCGCGGTGCCGCCGAGCGCCCCGATTGCGCGTTTGGCGAGGCCGAGGCCCAGAGCCTGGCGAGCGCCTCGGCCAACGCCGAGGGCCTATCCACGTCCATGACCTCTACCATGCGCGAGGGCAATCAGCGCGCCGGCCATCTGGCCAGCTATGACGCGTCCAACCTGCAGATGCCCGAGCGCCGCGAGGACGGTTCGTACACGGTGCCCATCCGCATCCTGCGCATCCACATGGAGGAGGACGCTGCCAAGATGGTCCACGTGGGCGGCGCCGAGGGCCGCATTACCGCCGCGGCCGAGTCGCTCGTCGACTACAACCGCTGCGGCACGCCTTTGATTGAGCTCGTGACTGAGCCCGATTTGCGCACGCCCGAGGAGGCTCGCCTGTTTATGGAAAAGCTCCGTCGCATCTTTGTGACGCTGGGCATTTCGGACTGCTCCATGGAGAAGGGTTCCATGCGCTGCGACGGCAACGTGTCGCTGCGCCGCCGCGGCGAGACCAAGCTGGGCACCAAGACCGAGCTTAAGAACCTCAACTCGTTTAAGAGCCTGCATGATGGCCTTGCCTACGAGATCTGCCGTCAGGCCGAGGTGCTCGAGGAGGGCGGCATCATCTACCAGGAGACCCGCCACTGGGAGCCCAGCCGCAAGCGCACCGTGGTCATGCGTGTGAAGGAGACGGCCGACGACTATCGTCTGTTCCCCGACCCCGACCTGGCGCCGTTCGACCTGGACGACGAGTTTATCGACCGTTGCCGTGGCGAGATTCCCGAGCTGCCCGATGCCAAGCGCGCCCGTTTTGAGGCCGACTTTGGCATTAAGGCGGCCGATGCCGAGCAGATCGCCGGCGACCCGGAGTTTGCCGAGTTCTTTGAGGCAGCCGCTACCGGCATGGCTGGCAAGGAGGCCCAGACGGTCGCAAACCTGCTGGTGAACGAGATGATCGCCTACCTTAAGGGCGCGGGCGTCTCGCTGGCCGAGTCCGGCATCGCGCCGGCTCAGGTGGCAGCCCTTGCCAAGCTGCTGGCGACCGATGCCATCAGCTCCAACCAGGCGCACGAGGTCTTTGAGGCCATGGCCCAGACCGGCGACGATCCCAACAAGATCGTCGACGAGCGCGGTATGCGTCAGGTGAGCGATGCCGGCGCGCTGCAGCCGATTGTGGACGAGGTGCTGGCAAACTGTGCCGATCAGGCGCAGCAGTATCGTGACGGCAACCAGAAGGTCATCGGCTTTTTGGTGGGCCAGTGCATGAAGGCGAGCCGCGGCAAGGGCAATCCGAAGCTCTTCAACGAGTTGCTGAGAACGTCGCTCCCGGGTTTCGTGACGACTCGGCCGTTCGGGTCAGGTGGGCTGAATGGAATAGAGTGAATGGGCGCGCCGTTGGCGCGTCCATTTTTGTGCGGGTGACAAAGGGACTGTCCCTTTGTCACATTGCAATAAATGTGATGAAAGTGTGGCGAAATGAGCTTAAAACTTCCGTAAATGTGATAAATGTCACGTTTTACCTAGGGTAAAATGTGGGAAATATCACGTTTACGGAAGTTTCTTTGCGGGAGGTTCGGTCATGCAGCGAGATATCATTGCCAAGCTTAACGCTTGGAAAGCGTCGGAATATCGTAAGCCGCTTATCCTTAAGGGGGCGCGCCAGGTTGGAAAGACGTGGGCGCTTAAGGAGTTCGGTCGAACCTCGTACCGCAATTTTGTGTATCTGACGCTCGAGGAACCGTCACCTGGGGTACAGAGCGAGTACGCTCAGTTTTTCGAAGGTACGCGCGATCCTCGGCGGATCATCTCAAACCTTTCCCTGGCACTTGGACAGCCTATCGATCCCGGCGAGACGCTGCTTATTATTGATGAGATCCAGGATTGTCCTTCTGCAGTCGGCGCCCTTAAATACTTCTGTGACGAGGCCCCCGAGTATCACGTCGCATGCGCAGGGTCTTTGTTGGGCGTTCGCTTGTCCCGTGAGACCAGCGCTTTTCCGGTGGGAAAGGTCGAGTTCATGGAGATGCACCCTATGAGCTTTTCCGAGTTTCTGAAAGCCGAGGGCGCTGCAAACTACGACGAATACCTTGGCGGCCTGGATCAGATCGAGACAGTGCCCGATTTCTTCCATATCCGTCTCGTCGAGCATCTTCGTCGTTATTTTGCATGTGGCGGCATGCCAGAGGCTCTTGGTCGGTGGGTGGAGACGGGCGATATCGTTCAGGTCGATAAGGTGTTGTCCGATCTCTTGGATTCCTACGAGCGCGATTTTGCCAAGCATGGTGGCCGTGCGCAGTTCGCCAAGCTTTCGCAAATATGGAACTCGATTCCAACTCAGTTGGCGCGCGAGAATAAAAAGTTCGTTTGGGGTGCGGTGCGCGAGGGGGCTCGTGCTCGAGAATACGAGGATGCTCTGGAATGGCTTGCCGATGCTGGGCTCATCATGGCGGTTCGCCTTAATGCTGCCGGTGGCGTGCCGCTCTCTGCATACGATGACCTCAAGGCATTTAAAGTCTACTGTCTTGATGTCGGTTTGCTGCGCCGCATGGCAAGACTGGATGCGTCCGCTTTTGCCATCTCGGATGCGCTATTTTCGGAGTTCAAAGGTTCGTTCGCCGAGAATTATGTGCTTCAGGCATTACTTTCACAGTTAGATGCTGCTCCGCGTTATTGGACAAACGAGAAGCCGAAGCACGAAGTCGATTTTTTGATTCAAGTCGGGAACGAAATCGTGCCCGTCGAGGTCAAATCGGGAGAGGTGGTTCATTCCAAGAGTCTTAAGTACTATGCCGACAAGCATGCGGAGACGACTTCACTGAGGGTCCGCTACTCACTTAAGAACCTAAAGCTCGACGACGGGGTGCTCAACATTCCGTTGTATTTGGCTGATCGATCTGCCCCTCTTATCAAAAAGGCGCTTGATTGTGCACATCTTGACGTTTAGATCCTGGGCGAGCTGATGGGCGGCGGCTAATTAAATCGCTCCGTAACGGCCAAGGAGCTTGGACCTTAGCGGTGCTTGCTTCGCCAAGCCGTGGGTGTCATGCCGGTGTATTGTTTGAACGCTTGGGCGAAGGCGGCTTGCTGAGGGTAGCCTAGGCGCTCTGCCACCTGCGCTATTGTGAGCGCGCTATCGGCCAAAAGGTCCTGTGCTCGCTCCATGCGGCGCCTTCGTATGTAGGTGCCCAGGGACTCGCCGGTTTGGGCCTTAAAGGTGGCGCATAGTTTGGAGCGGCTTGTGTAGAGCCTCTCGGCCACCTCGTTGATACCCACACGTCTGCCTTTGTCGAGCGCGCGCTCAATCATTGCCGTTGCTTCTTCGGCAATGGTCATGCTGACGCGTGTGCCTGCCGCCTGCCGCGCCTGCTTTTGGGCCGCGCGCGAACAGGCGAGCTCCGCGACCATGGTCTCTACGATGCCTTGCATATAGACGTGTCCGCCTACGGTGCGGGCGCGTTCCTCGTTAACCCGGCGCAGCGTGTGGTAGATGGCAGACGCTGCCTCCTCGTGCCATGACTCGGCAAACGCCTCAAAGACCCCCGCGAACTCGGTGGGATAGCGGTGCTCCAGTTCGTCAAAATATCCAGGCAAAAAGAGGACCGAGCGCGAGTGGTAGAGCTGCCCTGCAAACAGCGGGCTTAGCTCCTCACCGCAGCTATCTTGGACAAAGCTGCAGATCGCGCTGTTCGGCCACGGTCCATGCAGCGGCTTGAGGTTCGCAGGCGTTATGCCGGCTTCGGGCATGCACATGAGCGTGGGCGCGCTGACCTCGCTCACGCACGCGTACGGTTCGGGCGTGTATTCGGCTAGCTGCATGTTGTGCGTCGGGGTAATGAAATGTTCCATGACGATGCAGGTGGGGGAAAGGGGCATGATCCATGCGCGTCCGTGTGCCCGATCGTTTGCCACCTCGCCGGTAAAGACGGCGCCCTTGCCGGAAAGCTGCAGACCAAACTGCTCAAACTGCGGTGCGTAGAGCTCGGTTATATCGGTTGCTGCCCGCCGCATTTTCAAAAGCGTCCCCTTCATTTGCGAAAACGTCCACGCCTGGCCCAATTGTGTGCCCTGGCTAACACGCCCATGATAAGTTTCTTACGGCTAACTCTCAAGCCGTTAGAAAGGAATCTCATGGCAAAGGGATCAAAAAAGGAAGGCGGCGGCATCGGCGAGCTACTTGCATATGCCGGTGACCGTAAATTCCTAACGTATTTGGGCATGGCCCTCTCGGCGTTCTCGCAGCTGTTGAGCTTTGGCCCGTACGTGTGCATCTGGCTTGTTGCGCGAGACCTGATTGCCGTGGCGCCCAACTGGAGCGAGGCCGCCGACATCGCGATGTATGGTTGGTGGGCTGTTGGTTTTGCCCTGGCAAGCATCGTGGTCTATTTCGTGGGACTCATGTGCACGCACCTGTCCGCGTTTCGCTGCGCATCCAATATCCGCAAGGCTACGAGCGAGCATCTGCTTAAGCTGCCGCTCGGCTACTTTGACACGCACGCCACCGGTGAGCTGCGCCGTATCGTAGACGGCTGTGCCGCCTCCACCGAGACGCTGCTCGCGCACATGCTGCCCGATATCGCCGGTGCCACCGCCATGGTCGTGGGCCTGCTTGTGCTGCTATTTGCCCTCGATTGGCGTTTGGGCGCGGCATGCTTAATCTCGGTCGTCGTTTCGTTTTGCGCCATGGCCACCATGATGAGCGGCAAGGGCGGCGAGTTTATGAAGGCCTACATGGGCGCGCTGGTCAAGATGAACAAGACCGGCACCGAATACGTACGCGGCATCCCCGTGGTCAAGGTATTCCAGCAGACGGTCTACTCCTTTAAGGCGTTCCACGATGCTATCGCCGAATACGCCGATATGGCGCAAAACTATGCGGGTACGTTTTGCCGGGGTCCGCAGGTGCTCAACCTTACTGCGCTCAACGGCCTTGTGGCATTTCTTTTGCCTGTGGCGCTGCTGCTGGCGCCGGGCGAGACGGACTTCGCGCACTTTATGGTCAATTTTACGTTTTACGCGATCTTTTCGGCCGTGGTGCCGACGGCCATGACCAAGCTCATGTTTGTGGGCGAGGCCTCTCAGATGAGTGCTGATTCGCTGGCTCGCATCCGAAGCGTTATGGATTCCAAGCAGCTCTCCGTGCCTGCCCAGCCCAAGCACCCCGCTGGCAGCGATGTGCGCTTTGAGGACGTGAGCTTTACCTACGAGGGTGCCGAAGCGCCTGCCGTCGATCATGTGAGCTTTAGCGTTTCCGCGGGTAGCACCCTCGCCCTGGTGGGTCCCTCGGGCGGCGGTAAGTCAACCTGCGCCAGCCTGATCCCGCGTTTTTGGGATGTTTCTTCGGGTCAAGTGCTCGTAGGCGGTGTGGACGTTCGCGACATGGACCCGCACGAGCTTATGGACCAGGTTGCCTTCGTGTTCCAGACCAACCAGCTGTTCCGGCAAACACTTGCCGATAACGTGCGTGCCTCCAAGCCCACGGCCACTGACGACGAAGTGCGTGCGGCCCTCTCCGCAGCTCAGTGCGACGACATTGTGGCCAAGCTCCCGCAGGGTATTAACACCATGCTCGGTGCTGGAGGGGCATATCTTTCGGGCGGCGAGGTGCAGCGCGTAGCACTCGCCCGCGCGATCCTTAAAGACGCGCCTATCGTGGTGCTCGATGAGGCCACGGCGTTTGCCGACCCCGAGAACGAGGCGCTCATCCAGCGTGCCTTTAGCAAGCTGGCGGCGGGTCGCACAGTCATTATGATCGCGCACCGGCTTTCGACCGTGGTGGGGGCCGACAAGATCGTGGTGCTCAACCAAGGTAGCGTGCAGGAGACTGGCACCCATGCCGAGCTGCTGTCCCAAAACGGTCTATACGCCAAGATGTGGGCCGAATACGAACAGGCCGCGAGCTGGAAGATCACTGCTGCCGCGGATGCCGCCGTCACGAAGGGAGGCGAGGCCTAAATGTTCGCCTCATTCCAAAAGAAGTACTTCCTATCCGATAAAGGCGTCGCCGGCGTAAAACGCGGCATTTTCTGGACCGCGCTCACCAATCTCATTACCATGGCCGGCATGGGCTTATTGTTCCTGGTCATGGCCGGTTTTGTCGAACATCTCGCCACCGGTGCCGACCTGCCGGATGTCCTGCCGATTGTGGGCGGCCTCCTGGTCTTTTTCGTGTTGCTCTTTGCCTCTAACTGGCAGCAGTATTACTACACCTACTGCATCTTTTACGAGGAGTGCGGCAAGCAGCGTATGGAGATTGCCGAGCGCTTGCGCAAACTGCCGCTGTCGTTTTTTGGTCGTCGTGATCTGGCCGATTTAACCGAGACCATCATGGGTGACGTCCAGGCCATGGAGCACGCCTACAGCCACGTGCTGGGAGAGCTTTGGGGTGCCATCATCGCAAGCGTCATTGTGTTCGTGGCGTCGCTGTTCTTTTGCTGGCAGCTGGCGATTGCGGCGTTTTGGAGCGTTCCCGTGGCCTTTGCCGTGCTGTATCTGACGCGCGGCCCCATGATCCCGGTGTTCGACCATGTGCGTGCCGAGAAGGTCAAGGTTACCGAGGCGATCCAGGAGACGCTCGACTGCGTGCGCGAGATCCGCGCCACCAACCAGGAGGCTCATTATCTTGAGGGGCTCAACGCCGTGATCGATGCCGAGGAGCGCGAGACCACCAAGGGCGAGCTCGCCAATGGGCTTTTGGTCAACTCCGCCTTTGCCATCCTGCGCCTGGGGATTGCCACCACGTTGGTCACGGGCGCTGCGATGGTCGCCTCCGGCCAGGTCGACTTTTTGATGATGTTTGCCTTCCTGCTTATGGTGAGCCGCATCTATGCGCCCTTTGATCAGGCGCTGATGCTGATGTCCGAGCTGTTTGCCGCCGAGTCGTCGGCCAAGCGCATGCGTTCCATCATGGAAGAGCCCGTGGCGCGGGGCAGCGAGCAGTTTGAGCCCGTGGGCCACGATGTGGTGTTCGATCATGTGGCATTTGGCTATGGTGCGGGCGAGGACGGCCGCGCCGGCGAGAAAGTTCTTACCGATGTGAGCTTTACCGCCAAGGAAGGCGAAGTTACGGCACTGGTCGGTCCTTCGGGCTCCGGTAAGTCCACGGTGAGCCGCCTGGCCGCGCGCTTTTGGGACGCCACCGAAGGCACGGTCACCGTGGGCGGCGTGGATGTTGCGAGCGTGGATCCCGAGGTGTTGCTGCGCGACTACGCCATTGTGTTCCAAGACGTGCTGCTCTTTGACGACACGGTGATGGGAAACATCCGTCTTGGTCGTCGCGATGCCACCGATGAGGAAGTGCTTGCTGCCGCGCGTGCCGCCAACTGCGACGAGTTTGTGAGCCGCATGCCGCAGGGCTATGACACCATGATCGGCGAGAACGGCTCCAAGCTGTCCGGCGGTGAGCGCCAGCGCATCTCTATCGCCCGTGCGCTGCTCAAAGACGCGCCTATCGTGCTGTTGGACGAGGCGACGGCGAGCTTGGACGTCGAGAACGAGACCGTGGTTCAGCAGGCGCTCTCCCGTCTGCTTGCAGGTAAGACGGTTATCGTTATTGCCCACCGCATGCGTACGGTGGAAAATGCCGACAAGATCGTCGTGCTCAAGGACGGTGTCGTCGCCGAGCAGGGTTCTCCTGCCGAGCTTATGGCGGCCGATGGCGAGTTCGCCCACATGGTTGCCCTGCAAAAGGAGGCGGCTGCCTGGCAGATCTGAGGAAGGCATCCGCAATGTGACAAAGGGACTGTCCCTTTGTCACATCGTGAGGGGTGGTGGAAATCGCGGTCTAATACTTTTCCCGAGAAGTGAATGACCTTATTTGGGCCCTCGAAGCATCGACACTTTTTGGAGTCGGTTTCCTGCGGTTTTGTCGAGTATTTCCTGCGGTTTTGCCGCTGAAAAATGCGGATGTTTCGGGGGTCCGATTTTGCTCGTTCACTTCTCGGGAAAAGTATTAGACCTCAATCCGTGGGGTGGGGGAGTCCTTCCCTTCGCCGTGGAATTGCGCCATGGCGCAAGGGATTGTCGAAAACTGGATGCTCGGAGCCCTATAGTTTCCAAAAAGTTAACCTTTATTGACCTGATTTGTTAGATAAACTAAACTATTTCCCAAAAGTGTGCTCGAGCAAACTTATCAACTCGGGTGCTAAGGCACCGTGCCGCAGTTGTTGCGGAAAAGGGAGAGGCATCATGAAGAAGTCGACGTTCAATACCCTGCTTGTCGGTGGCGGTTTTCTGCTTGGCACGGCCGGCATCAAGCTGCTTACCAGCGCTCCGGTCAAGAATGCCTGCGTGCAGGGT
Source organism: uncultured Collinsella sp. (assembly GCA_902489965.1). GTDB lineage: Bacteria > Actinomycetota > Coriobacteriia > Coriobacteriales > Coriobacteriaceae > Collinsella. Next base: position 8,679 of record CABUCA010000040.1, on the reverse strand, counting down.
ATCGCGTGCGGCATGCGCATCAAGAACGGCTACCAGGACATGGTCGAGCAGGCCAAGGCTAATGTCGACGACATGGTTGCCGAGGCTGCCTACATCACCCAGAGCGAGGCCGCTGCTGACGAGGCAGCCGAGTAGCGCTCCCAGGCGCAAACTATGAGATTCTCGATTATCAGCGAGATCCCTGGCAGGACCCGCCTTCAGTTGGCGGGTCCTGTGCCAGAGAGCGATCTCGATGCGCTTCTAAAGCTTGGCGGCGACATCGATGGCGTGCGCAAGGTGCGCGTGTATGGCCGCATTGGCCAGATGGCGCTGGAATACGACGAGCCGCGCCGCGCAAGCGTGCTCGACGCCTTGGGCGCACTCGATGCTCAAGCTATCGCCGATGCCAAGTCGGGTTACGTGATGCAGCTTGAGCCACGCAAGCACAAACTCGTCATGGATCTTGCCACACTTATCGGCGCCCACTACGCACGTCGCTGGTTCTTGCCGACGCCTCTGCGTGCGGTGTTTGTCGTGGCCGGTTACATGGCATTTTTGCGCGCTGCCCTTCATGAGCTGGCACAGCCGCGCCTGACCGTTCCTGTGCTCGACGCTTCGGCCATTGGCATTTCGTTCGTCAAGCGTGATGTCGACACCGCGGGCCAGACGATGTTCCTGCTCAACGTGGGCGAGCTGCTCGAGGACTACACCCGCGCCATGAGCGAAAACGAGCTCATCAACTCGCTGCTCGACGTGCCCGACAAGGCGCAAAAGGTCGTCGGCGACACCGAGGTAAGCGTTGCCGCGACCGAGCTCGAGCCCGGCGATTTGGTCGCCGTGCGCACCGGCGTGTCTATCTGCATCGACGGCGTGGTTGAGCAGGGGAGCGCTATGGTCAACCAGGCGACCCTGACCGGCGAACCGCTGGCCGTCGAGCGCAGCGTGGGCGACGACGTGTTCGCCGGCACCGTCGTGGAAGACGGCAGCATCCTGGTGCGCGTGCGCGCCAACACGGCGCAGACCAAGCTGCGCTCGATCGTCTCGCTCGTGCAGACGGCCGACTCGCTCAAGTCCGAGGGCCAGTCGCATATGGAAGATCTTGCCAACAAGATCGTCCCGTGGAACTTCCTGCTCGCGGGCCTGGTTGCGCTTACCACCCGCAGCCTCATCAAGACCTCAGCGGCACTGATGGTCGACTACTCGTGCGCACTCAAGCTCACGGGCTCCGTTGCCGTCATGACCGCCATGAGCGATGCTGCCAAGATGGGCATCATGGTCAAGGGCGCCAAGTACTTTGAGGCGTTTGCCAAGGCCGATACCATTGTCTTTGACAAGACCGGTACGCTGACCGAGGCGCAGCCGCGTCTCGCCTGCGTGCTCACCACCGATGGCTGGAGCGAGGACGAGATCCTGCGCCTTTCTGCCTGCTTGGAGGAGCATTTCCCGCATCCGGTGGCGCGTGCCGTGGTCAACGCTGCTCACGAGCGTGGGCTCGAGCACCGCGAGCGTCACGCTGCTGTCGAGTATATTGTGGCGCACGGCATCGCTTCGTCCATCGAGGGCCGTCGCGCAATTATTGGCTCGGCACACTTTGTGTTTGAGGATGAGGGCGCGCAGCTCGAGTCCGACATTAAGGAGCAAATCGAGTCCCAGATGCAGGGCCTGTCGCCGCTGTATCTGGCGGTCGACGGCACCGTTGTGGGCGTGCTCGGTATCGAGGACCCGCTCAAGGCCGGGGTCCGTGAGGCCATCGCCGACTTGCACGCGTTGGGCGTTAAGCACGTGGTCATGCTCACGGGCGACTCGGAGCGCACAGCCGAGCGTATTGCTCGCGAGGCAGGTGTCGACGAGTTTAAGGCCGAGCTGCTGCCCGAGGACAAGTACGCGTATGTTGAGCGCGTTAAGGGCGAGGGGCGCCACGTTGCCATGGTGGGCGACGGCGTCAACGATTCGCCGGCGCTCGGTTTGGCCGACGTGGGGCTGGCCATGGGCGGCGGAAGCGACATCGCCAAGGAGGTCGCCGATATCATCCTGACCGATACGGATCTGGCCGCGATCGTGCGCCTGCGCCGCATGAGTCAGGGGCTTATCGACCGTCTGACGAGTTCGTATTCCAAGGTGATGCTCACCAACTCGGCGCTGTTGGCATTGGGCATTACCGGCATGATCACTCCGCAGACGTCGTCACTGCTGCACAACGGCTCGACGATCGCCTACAGCCTGGGCAACGCGAAGGCGTACCTGCGCTAGCGCTTTTACTTAAGTTTTTGGCCTGCATTTGGGCGGTGTTGCAGCCGCCAGAATGCAGGCCTTTTGCGTTTGACCATGTGCTAGCAGAAATATATAGTTGTGCTAGCTTAGATAGCAAAAGTCGAAGGTGAGGTTGAGATGGGTGCTGTTAGCGGCATGGCGCAGGTGAACGTTCGCGTGGATCGCCAGGTCAAGAACCGTGCCGAGGAGGCGCTGCGGCTTTCGGGCGGGTCGCTGCCCGAGCTCATCAAAAAGGTGGTGGCCAAGGTCGCGCAGGGTGGCGGGCAGTGCGAGGAAGTGCTTGCGGCCGTCGACGACCGGCAGCAGGCCGTCGCGCCCGATACTCCGTTCGCCGCGTCGTGGGCAGCGGCAGACCGGCTTTATGCAGATATGGGCATCGCTGCGTCGCCTGTATCCGACGATCGCGATTGGGACACAATCTATTCCGAAGCCATGGACGAGCGCTATCGCCAAAAGGGGATGATCTTGTGAGCGGGGCTCCCCTCAAAATAATGGTGGATGCCAACGTATGGGTCGATTCGTTTTGCGCCGACCATGCCGAGTCGCTTGCCGCACGCGCGTTTATTGGGCAGGCGACGGAGGCGGGGGCATTGCTGTTCTTTCCGGTGCATATCGCCAAGGACGTGCTGTACGTTGTCCAACACGAACTGAAGCGCAGCGTTCTTGCCAGCGGGGGAGCGTTCGACGAGGCATCTGCCCGTGCAATTGGCGATGCGGCGTTGGCGTTTGTTCGGAACATGACCGAAAACGCCACGGCCGTGGGCGCAGATGCGTCGGACCTTTGGCTGGCCGACAAATACTTAGCGCTCCATCGCGATTACGAGGACAACTTGGTGCTCGCCGCGTGCAAGCGCGCGCAGGTCGATTACTTGGTGACCAACGATCGTAAGCTGCTCGAACATGCCGATCTTGCAGCAAAGACCCCGCGCCAAATGATGCCAATTCTGGCTTTGACCGAACGTGGCGGCGCGGCTATCGGTTGACGCGAACTGTTTGCGGGCCTCTTGGACGACGATGCGCCAAGGGGCCCGCGTCTGCTATTTACAAAAGCTCGGCCTTAATGGCGGGACTTTCTGCGAGCTGCTCGGCTGCCTTTTCGTCGGAGCTGTCGAGTGCTGCCAGGCTGCGGTAGACCCACTCGTTGACCTGGGTGTTTTTGACGCCTGCGGTCTGCATGAGGGCGCCTACCTCGCGGATTGCTGCGAGCAGATCGGCTTTGGGACCCGCGAGCTCGACCTCGACGCCGTGGTAGGCGGCCACGCCGCGGTTTTCGCTCACGTGGTCGATAAAGCCCTCGACGGTCTCAAGCTGCTGGGCGAGAGCTGCATCATCGTCAGCGTCCAGCGCAACAAGGGCGTTCGAAACCGTGAGGGCGGGATGTCCGCAGGGGACAAAGCCTTCGATGACATCCATAGCTTCGGTAATGGTTGAGCCCAGGCCTGCGAGGGCATTGACAAGTTGCTGCTTGGTATCCATAACGGTCCTTTCGACGGGTCAATTTTGCTTGGCGAAAATATACGTGACGCGATCGGTAGCAAAAGTGCGAAGTGCGGCGCACATTGGGGTCTTCACAGCTCGTGCATAGAACAGCTGTCCGCTTTCAGAACGTGGTAAGATAACACTCCACAAGCGGGGCTCGCCCTGCATGTTCCTTGAAAAGTCGACGGGTGTTGGGCGCTCGTGCCCAATGCCATCCAGACTTTCCCAACATTCGGGGGCGACTGGTTTCGACACGATAGCTCTGAGAGAGGAAGCAAGCCGAGGTCTCCTCGCCTCGTTAAACAGGGGTACCGTCAAATTGAATTGACAACAACTCTTCTTTTGAGCCTATGGCTCTCGCTGCTTAGTTTATAGCGGCGCGTCAACCCGGTGATTTCCCCGACACCGGCGCGACGTCATTTTAGGGGAATGCTCCCGCGCACGTAATCGGTATGGCGCGGGCTAAGACCGAACCGGTTGGGATGCCGCGAGCGTGTCGCTGCGCGCAAAGCGTCCGAGACTAAACCAGCGACTGAGCTTGGAGATGCCAATCAGGGGGCTTTCGTGGACCGGAGTTCGATTCTCCGCGCCTCCACCATAAGCAACAGGCAGGTAGATATTCGTATCTACCTGCCTTTTTATTTCTAGTCCGTACCGCGGAGAATCGAACTCTGTGCAGGGCGCGTGCGTAAAGAAAACGCCTCAGTGACGCAGAGTGGGGCGCGCTTTCCCAATGGCGGCCCAGGCGGAAAGTTCATCCCGGAATCCGCGCTCAGAACGGGACGCGCTTTCCCAGCGGCGGTCCAAGCGGAAAGCGCATCCCGGAATCTCGCCTCAAACTGGGACACACTTTCCGCTTCACCTGCCGCCTTGAAAAACCTGCGCGCCCTCCATCCCAAAACTGGGTAGAAGAAGGCCAAAACGCAATCGCAGGAGGTCAACATGACTGCAGAAGATAAGGCAAAGAACGCCGGCAAGGTCGCGCTCGTCCTGGAGGGCGGTAGCTTTCGCGGGCAATTTACCGCAGGCGTGCTCGACGTCCTCATGGAGGCCGGCGTCGAGATTCCGGCGGTCTACGGTGTATCGGCCGGCGCCCTCAACGGCGTGAACTATAAGTCGCACCAGATCGGCCGTGCCAACCGCATCAACCTGGCTTTCTGCAACGACAGCCGCTTCATGGGCGCCGCATCGTTTGCGTCCACGGGCTCTATTGTGGGTTACGACTTTATTTTCAACGATGTCCAGGACCGCCTGGATCCCTTTGACAACGAGACGTTCGACGCGAGCCCCATCGAGATGTACGCCGTCGCGACGGACATGCTCTTTGGAACCGCCACGTACCTGCCGGTCAAAAGCGCCGTACTTGACCTCGACGCTGTTCGCGCCTCGACGTCGCTGCCGCTGGTGACGCCGCCGGTCGAGATTGACGGGCACAAATATGTCGACGGCGGCGTGGCCGATTCGGTCCCCATCGAGCATGTGCTCGAGGAGGCGGGCTTCGACCGTGCGGTCGTCATCGTCACGCAGGACCGCTCGTACGAGAAAAAACCCTACGAGTTTTTGCCGGCCGCGCGTGCGCGTTATGCCGACTACCCCTACCTGCTCGAGGCTATCGAGACGCGCCACGACCGTTACAACATCCAGCGCATGCACCTGTGGAAGTATGAGCGCGAGGGCCGTGCGTTGGTCGTCGCTCCGCAAAAGCCGGTCGAGGTCGGCCATGTCGAGCACGATCCGGCAAAGCTTTTGGACCTGTATATCCAGGGCCGTCAGGAGGCAAAGCGCCTGCTCGCGGAAATCCAAGAGTTCGTTGAGCGCTAACGACGGCGAACCCTCAAAAAATGACAACAGCTAAAGAGCTGGAAAAATTATGGCTCGTGGATGACATGTGCAGAAACTCTGGTCGGAGCCAAAATACCTGTTGACTCGTACGGCGAGCGGGGTAATATGGACGGGTTACTTGCAGAGCCCCGTGAATCTCTGTAACAACACGTACTGTACATGGAGGAGTCTAAGTGATTTCGAAATCGACTCACTACGCCAAGCAGGGCGAGGTCCAGCGCAACTGGGTTCTCGTCGACGCCGATGGTGCTGTCCTGGGCCGTCTTGCCACCCAGATCGCAATGATCCTGCGCGGTAAGAACAAGCCCCAGTTCACGCCCAACAGCGACTGCGGCGACTTCGTTGTCGTCATCAACGCCGATAAGGTCCAGCTTACCGGTAACAAGGCCGACACGAAGACCTATTATCGCCACAGCGGCTACAACGGCGGCCTCAAGGCTGAGAGCTTCCGCCAGGCTATGGAGAAGCACCCGGAGAAGGTCATCGAGCGCGCCGTTCGCGGCATGCTGCCCAAGACCACCCTCGGCCGTGCCCAGATGACCAAGCTTAAGGTCTACGCTGGTGCCGAGCATCCGCACGCTGCCCAGAACCCCACGAAGATTGAGCTGGAGGCTTAAAGATGGCTGAGAACACCGTTGTCTACCAGGGTACCGGCCGTCGTAAGAACGCCGTCGCCCGCGTCCGTCTCGTCCCCGGCACCGGCAAGGTGACCATCAACAAGCGTGACGCCGAGCAGTATTTCGGCCGTCATCAGCTCGTTGAGAACGCCCTTGCTCCCTTCAAGGTGACCGACACCGCCGGTCAGTTCGACGTTATCGCTCTGTGCGATGGCGGCGGCATTTCCGGTCAGTCCGGCGCTCTGCGCCTGGGCATCGCTCGCGCTCTTCTGAACGCTGGCGATTACCGTGCTGACCTCAAGAAGGCCGGTTTCCTTACGCGCGATGCTCGCGTGGTCGAGCGCAAGAAGTACGGCCTCAAGAAGGCCCGCCGCGCTCCCCAGTTCTCCAAGCGCTAAGGTTTTATCTCCTTACGAGATACAATGTACAAGCGGGGCCTGCCGATTGCTCGGCGGGTCCCGCTTTTCTTTTTCGACTAGGGTGGGCGACTGCGTTTTGCCCACTTGGGAAGGAGCGATCCTATGCCCCAGAACATCTTCGGTACCGACGGCGTCCGTGGCGTCGCCAACGCCGACCTTTCGTGCGACCTCGCATTTCGCCTTGGCCGTGCGGCGACCAAGTTCCTTGGTCCGGACATTTGCATCGGCCGCGACACGCGTCTTTCGGGCACCATGCTCGAGAGTGCTCTGACCGCCGGCATTATGGCCGAGGGCGGCCGCCCGCACTGCTGCGGCGTTATCCCTACGCCGGCCGTGGCGCTGCTCACCGTCCAAAACGAGCTCGATGGCGGCATCGTCATTTCTGCTTCGCATAATCCGCCGGAGTTCAACGGCATCAAGTTCTTTAGCCGCAAGGGCATGAAGCTTCCCGACGCGGTTGAGGAAGAGATCAGCGCCTGGGTCATGTCCGAGGAGGCCATGGCTGCCGACACGCTGCCGACCGGCGCCGGTGTGGGTCACATCATCAAGATGAAGGACGCCCGCAAGGCATATGTCGATCATGCCATCAGCACGCTCGACGGCCTTAAGCTCGACGGCCTGGTTGTTGCCGTCGACTGCGGTCACGGTGCTTCCTGCCAGACCACGCCCGCCGCGCTGCAGCGCCTGGGCGCCACGGTCCATGCCATCAACACCGATTACTGCGGCACTGACATTAACGTTGAGTGTGGCTCCACGCACCTTGAGCCCCTGCGCGAGCTCGTGCTGCGCACCCATGCTGACATTGGCCTGGCCCACGATGGCGATGCCGACCGCGTACTGTTCGTGGACAGTGAGGGCAATGAGATCGACGGTGACTACATCCTGGCTATCTGCGGTTCTGACCTCGCCGCCCGCGGCAAGCTCGCCAACTCCGAGATCGTCTCGACCGTCATGTGCAACCTTGGCTTCTCCATCGCTATGAAGGAGCAGGGCTTCGAAATGGTTCAGACCGCCGTGGGCGATCGCTACGTTCTGGAGCGTATGCTCGCGGATGGCGCCGTCATCGGCGGCGAGCAGTCCGGCCACATCATCTTCCTGGAGCACAACACCACCGGTGACGGTCTGGTGACGGCTCTGCAGCTGCTGGCCGTGCTCAAGCGCACCGGTCGTACCCTCACCGATCTTGCCGGCATCATGAAGAAGTACCCGCAGGTACTCGTCAACGTGCATTCCGACAACAAGGCTGGTCTGGATGATTGCCAGCCCATCTGGGATGCCGTCGCTGCTGCCGAGAAGGAGCTTGACGGCCGCGGCCGCATTCTGGTGCGCCCGAGCGGTACCGAGCCGCTGGTCCGCGTGATGGCCGAGGCCGAGACGCATGAGTTGACCCAGCGCGTTGTCGACGACATCGTCGAGGTTGTCAAGCGCGAACTTCCCTAATGGTCAAAAACCGTTGCCAAGTGGTAAACTGTTAAGGTTATTTTGATTGATCGGTATGTCCGAGGGGGAGCATGTTCACTAAAGTCCTAAGGTCTTTTGGTATGCGTGGTCGAGTCCTTACGCTGGATGCTCCCATCTCGGGCGACGTCATTCCGCTTTCCGAGGTAAACGACCAGACATTTGCCACCGGCCTTTTGGGCCAGGGCGTGGCGATTCAGCCTACCGGCACGCGTGTGATTGCACCGGCAGACGCCAAGGTCGAGGCCATTTTTCCCACGGGACACGCTGTTGCGCTTAACACGGTCGATGGCTTGGACGTGCTCATCCACGTTGGTTTGGACACTGTTCAGCTTGAGGGCAAGCACTTTACCGTACATGCGCAAGTGGGTGACATCGTCCATAAGGGCGATGTGCTCATTGAGTTCGATCGCGAGGCAATTGCTGCCGAGGGCTACGATGTGACGGTTCCCATCTTGGTGTGCAACTCTGTTGAGTTCTCGAGCATCAAGGGCTCCGTTGGCGTGCATGTCGAAGAGATGGACCAGCTCATCGTTGCTCGCGAGCGCTAGCAAGTGCACGTGGCCATTAGCCTACAATTCAAACACGTTTACGGAGGGCGCCCTTGAAAGAGG
>CABUCA010000039.1 GCA_902489965.1 uncultured Collinsella sp. | reverse complement strand
GGCGCGACCAGAAGGTCAGCGCCCTTTCGTTTCACGTCACCTTGTCTCAAATGCGACCCGCTCACTGTCCGTCCTCTACCTGCGGCGTTGCCTTGTTCCGGATGCGGTGGTCATTGGGGACGTTCTAAAATGACTAGGTTGGGCACATTGCTTTGAGATGTTATTCAAACGGCTTTGATAACCTTTAAGCTGTCTACCTGCTGAAAGTAATCAATGGCGTGCATCTGCTATTGAAAATATTGCTCGAAAAATCGTTCAAGAAGTCGCGGGGCGATTTTTGATGCGTCGCGCGTCAAGCGATGTGGCAAGTTCTTGGTTAGATATTGGTCAGTTTTGGGTCAACCTTGCCAAAAGCTTGACGAATGCAGATTTTGACGTCGACGAATGAGCACTTTGAGCAAGCCCGGTGCAAAACTCTGGGCTGATTCTCGATAATCGCCTTCAATCGTCCCTTGCCAAGCGCTGGCCTCGCGTACAATCTGCTCCGACATTCGCGCGCCGTCCGGCGCTTAAGAGGGGAGGGCCCCATGGCAAACGAGATTTGGACCATCAAGCGTTGTCTCGAGTGGACCAAGGAGTACCTGGCCGAGCGCGGCGAGGAGCACCCCCGTCTTTCTGCCGAGTGGCTGCTGTGCGCCGCCACGGGCCTGGCGCGCATTGACCTATATATGCGTATGGACGAGACGCTTAACGCGTCCCAGCTCGAGACCATGCATGCAGCCGTTGTCCGCCGCGCTAAGGGCGAGCCGCTGCAATACATCACGGGCAGCACGCAGTTTCGCATGATCGACGTCGCGTGCGCCCCCGGTGTGCTCATTCCGCGCCCCGAGACCGAGATGCTCGTCGAGGAAGTCCTCAATTATCTGGATGCCGAGGTGCTGAGCCCCGAGGCTGCTGCCCGTCAGCGTGTTGAGCTGCCTTGGAACGATGAGGTCGAGGAGGCACGCAAGACCGAGGCCGCGCTGGCAGACGAACGGGCGACCGCCGAGCGCCGTGCCGCTAACCTGACGGCTGCCGATGAGGCGGCGCTAGGCGGCGACGTACTGGGCAGCCGTGCCTATGCCGAGGAACTGGCCGACCGCGAGGCCGAGGAAGCCGCCGCGCAGGCAGCAGAAGCCGAAGCCGCCGAAGCCGCCGAGCCCGAGCTCGACGAATACGGCATCGCCATCGAGGGTGCCGGCCAGGAGACGGCTTCAGCTCAGGATGCCGCTGCGCCTGCCCCAACCGAGCCCTGCACTGCCCGCGTTCTCGAGGTCGGCTGCGGCACGGGCTGCATTTCGCTCTCCCTTGCCTGGGAGCGCCGCGGCCACGTTACCTGCACCGCCACCGATATCGAGCCGCGCGCCATCGATCTGGCCACCAAAAACCGCGACGCGCTCGGCCTCACGGCAGATGAGGTTGCCTTTAGTCTCACCAACCTGGTGAGCTCCATTCCCCGCGAAGAGTGGGGCACCTTCGACGTGCTCGTTTCCAACCCGCCCTACATCCCGACCGGCGTCATGCGCTCGCTGCCGCACGAGGTCAAGGACTTTGAGCCCGACTTGGCGCTCGAGGGCGGTGCCGACGGCCTGGACATCTTCCGCCGCCTGCTCAATGCGGCGCCTTACATGCTGCGCGCCGGCGGCCTGTTTGCCTGCGAGCTCTACGAGGGCGCCCTCGATGCCGCGGCCGAGCTCTGTCGCCAGGCAGGCCTTTCGGACGTGCGTATCGTCCACGACCTCACCGATCGTCCCCGCATCGTTCGAGCCATCGTCACCGAGCCCAAACAGCGCCAGTAATATTTATTAACTGGTTAGCAAAAATTATAAAGTAGTTTATAATTAGGACGGCTGAAAGAGGTCGGCCCATGCAACCTCCTACCTTTCGGGAAATCATTGCCCTACTCAAGCACGATGGATTCGTGAAGGTCGCGCAAGTCGGTAGTCATGCTAAGTATGTTTCTGGTGACCGTGTTGTCACCGTGAACGGCTCTGGTGGTGATCGACCAAAGAAGGGCACGTGGGCAAGTATTCGTCGCCAAGCTGAATGGTAGTTGGAGGCAAAATGAGGCAGCGATTTACCTATGACTGCGTTCTCATAAAAGAAGACGACGGTTACTGCGCCAGTTTCCCGCAGATTCCCGGCGCCTTTGCCGATGGCGATACGCGCGAAGAAGCGATTGCCCATGCCACCGAGGCACTGATGGCGTTTTTGGCCGACGACCTCAACAACGGTTTGACTCCGGCAGGGTACGAACGCTCGGCCGAGGTCGTGGCCCTTTCAGTCGAAATCGACCACGAGGACGCTCGGGAAGCGGCGTGCCGAACATTTAAAGACGCAGCGCTGGACCTCAAAGTCTCCGCTCCGCGGATTACCGCGCTGGTCAAAGCCGGAAAGCTCGATGTTGAACTTGTCGACGGCCGTCGGATGATAACGATAGACAGCATCGAGCGCTACGCCGCCCAAGAACGCCACGCCGGCAGGCCAAAGAAGTTCGTCGCAGTCCAATAACCCCCTCACTTTCACCGACTACTAGAGCCGCTCACCAAACCAACATGCGCTCTGGGCAAATAGATTGAACGTTTCGTGCGAGAATGCCCCACAGTAAACAAACTTGCACCAGAGCGTAAGGGGCTGGCATACACATGCAGACGGTCTATCGGGTATACGAGGGAGCGCGCGAGCCGCACCGGCTTGCCGTCGAGCGTACGGCCGAGGTGCTCGGTCGCGGCGGCCTGGCACTGATCCCGACCGAGACCGTCTATGGCGTCGCCGTGGCAGTCAATGCCTTCTCCGATGCCGTCCCCCAAGATACAAGCGAGTTCCCGTCGTGGTCATGCGACCCGCAAGCCACCGTCAACGGCGCCGCAGTCCCTGCGCTCGGCACCGGCTATCGCCGTATCTTCACTCTCAAGCAACGTGAACTCACGCAAACCGTTGCTTGGCTGGTCGATGGCGTCGAAGCACTCGACCGCTATGGCGTGGATATCCCTAACGAGGCCCGCGTACTCGCGCGACGATGCTGGCCGGGAGCCCTGACTATCGTGATTAAGGCAGCCCCCTGCGTGCCGACCTTTATGCGCGCCGCCGATGACACGGTGGCTCTTCGCGCGTCGGCCTCGCCTGTGGTGCAGGCGCTCATCCGCGCCTGCGGCAGTCCCCTTGCCTGCACGAGCGCCAACACGCACGGCGCGCCCTCGCCGGCAAGCTTTGCCGCCGTCGAGGGTCGCATCCTGGAGGGGGTTGATGTTGCCGTCGACGCCGGTGAGACCCCGTGTCGCGACGCCTCGACCATCGTGTCGTTTCAGCACGGCGGGCTCCAGATCCTGCGCCAAGGCGCACTTCCCGCATCAGAGATCGAACGGGTCCTGTCCGACCCGATGCAATAGAAAGGTGTAAGCGATGTCGTTGAATCTGGGTAGCCTGGGCATGGAAGATGCCTCGTTTAACTTTGGCGGTTCCTACATTATGGCACTCGACTGCGGCACCACCTCGGTACTTGCGACCATCGTCGACGAGTACGGATGCATCGTCGCGCAGGCACGTCGCAGCGTCAAAACCAGCTTCCCGCGTCCCGGTTGGGTAGAGCAAGACCCCATGGCGGTGCTTGCCAGCCAGATCGCCGTCATGATGGAAGTCCAGTTTAAGAGCGGTATCCACTCCGACCGCATTGCCGCCATCGGCATCTCCAACCAGCGCGAGACCACGGTGGTCTGGGACCGCGTGAGCGGTCAGCCGATCTATAACGCCATCGTATGGCAGTGCCGCCGCACCGCGTCGGTAATCGAGGCGTTGGTTGAACAGGGTTGCGAGGAGTTGGTGCGCTCCCGCACGGGACTCACGCTCGACCCGTATTTCTCGGCCTCCAAGGTGCAGTGGATTCTCGACAACGTCGACGGCGCACGCGAGAGCGCGGCGGCGGGCGACCTCATGTTTGGCACCATCGACACCTGGCTCATCTACAACCTCACTGGCGGCCAGGTCTTTGCCACCGACTACACCAATGCCAGCCGCACGGCACTCTTTAATATCCATACGCTCGATTGGGACGACGACCTGCTGGCGCTCTTTGACGTTCCACGTTCCATGATGCCCGAGGTTCGCTGGAGCTCGGGCGACTACGGCCGCGTCGCGAGCGACATCATGACCAACATGCCGCCCATCATGGGCGTGGCGGGCGACCAGCAGGCGTCGCTGTTCGGCCACTGCTGTTTCCGTCCCGGCCAGACCAAAAACACCTATGGCACGGGTTGCTTTATGCTCATGAACACCGGCGACGAGATCGTCGAATCCAAGAACGGCCTGGTCTCCACCATCGGTATCGCTGCGAACGGGAAGATCAGCTATGCACTCGAGGGCTCCATCTTTGCTGCCGGCTCCACCATGAACTGGCTTCGTAACAACATGGGCATCATCTCGAGCGTGAGCGAGTCGGCACAACTCGCCGCTTCGATTAACGACAACGAGGGCTGCTACTTCGTTCCCGCCTTTGCGGGTTTGGGCGCTCCCTGGTGGGACCCGCATGCCCGCGGTATCGTGTGCGGTCTGACCGGCGCCTCGAGCCGTGCGACCATCGTGCGCGCCGCCTGCGAATCCATGGCATATCAAAGCTACGACGTGCTGCGCGCCATGGAGCAGGACGTGGGGCTTTCGATCGAGCGCCTGTCTGTCGATGGCGGTGCCTCGCGCAACGAGTTCATCATGCAATTTCAGGCCGACCTGCTGGATATCCCCGTGCTGCAATGCGAGACGGTGGAGACCACGGCAATCGGTGCCGCGTACTTGGCGGGTCTTGCCGTCGGCTATTGGGAAGACCTGGAAGAGCTGGAGCAAAATGCCCAGATCGTTAGGACCTTCCTTCCCCACATGTCCGCCGTGCGCCGCGAGCAAAACCTTGCGGGCTGGCGTGATGCAGTCAAGCGCTCGCTCAGTACCGCACAGTAGGGCCGCGGTGGGCTGCTCGATACAACAAACCGCTAAACTAATGCATGGCGTGCGGTGGCGACATTGCTGCGCGCCTTGTCAGCAAGGCCGTTTTGCGGCCGCAACGAAAGGGGCAATCAACCCATGACCGTCACCTACGATGCGTCCCGTGTGACGCTTGTCGATCATCCGCTCGTTCAGCACAAGCTGTCGATCCTGCGCGATAAAAACACCGGCACCAACCAGTTCCGCCAGCTCGTGCGCGAACTCGCGCTTTTTGACGGCTACGAGGCCATGCGCAACCTGCCCATGGAAGACGTCGAGGTCGAGACCCCCATCACCACCGCCACGTTTAAGCAGCTTGCCGGCAAAAAGCTCGCCATCGTTCCCATCCTTCGTGCAGGCCTTGGCATGGTCGACGGCATTCTCGACCTGGTACCCTCTGCCCGCGTGGGCCACATCGGTATGGAGCGCGACGAGGTTACCCACGAGCCGCATGAGTACTACTGCAAGATGCCCAAGGATATCGACCAGCGTATCTGCCTGGTCGTCGACCCCATGCTCGCCACGGGCGGTTCGGCCGAGATGGCCATCAGCTACCTGCGCGAGCGCGGTGTCAAGGACATCCGCATGCTGTGCATCGTCGCGGCCCCCGAGGGTCTCAAGTCGCTGACCGAGAAGGACCCCGACGTACATATTTATACGTGCGCCATCGACGACCATCTCAACGAGGCCGCCTACATCGTTCCCGGCCTCGGCGACGCCGGCGACCGCATCTTCGGCACGCTCTAGTCGCTGGGCTAAGACGGCCGCGGCTGCAAATACGAAGAAACGGTGCGCGCGGTCGAACAAAAGGCGACCGCGCGCACTCCTGTTAACGGACGTTTTGCCCTGCAGGGTTCGAGAAAAACGTATTACCGTACCTGCGGCATAAAGAAGGTCTTAAGAAAACGAACAGGTGCGTATTAACCGATGCTTTTTCGGTTGTACTTTAGCGATTGGCTCGTACAATAGTCACCAATGTTTGGCGGGAACTGTTCTGTGAGGCGTTAAAAAAGGAAAGTGAGGACGCCAATGTTTCAGATAGCCGATCTGCTCGCTATCGTTGCAGGCGCCATCGCGGGCGCAATTGCCTTCCTTCCCTTTGTCTTTACGCTCAAGCCGGTTCTTGACGATAAACAGAATGCGGACATGCTTAAGGGTATGGTGAGTCTGGCGGTCTCGGCAATCGCCCTGCTCGTCTTTACCTTGGTTGTGTTTGTGTTGTTCGGAGAGGCATTTCGCATGTTCCTCCTGGGCGAGGCGATCGGCTTCGTGGCCTTTATGGCCGCCTGCACGGTTCGCGTTGCCAAGGCGCTGCGAGATCCTCATGAGGTCGAAAGGTAAGTCGTGGAAATTTTTGAAAAGCTGCCTGATGAGATTAATCATCTGGTCAGCGAGTTCAGCTCCACCCCTGTCGTGGGCGATCTGAGCTGCGGCATCACGCAGTACTCGTTTTGGCTGATCGTCTCCACGATCGTGCTCCTGATCGTCCTGGCCGTGTTCAAGAAGAAGCAGACCCTGGTTCCCAAGGGCTTCTTCGTCAACGGTTTCGAGTACATCATCGAGTACGTCGAGAACGATATCGGCAAGGGTGTCGTGGGTGAGAACTGGAAGAAGCACTTCCCGTTCCTGTGCTCGCTTTTCCTGTTCATCCTGATCAATAACATGATCGGCCTGATCCCGGGAATGAAGCCCGGCACCGGTGCAATCGGCTCCACCGCCGCGCTCGCCATCTTCGCCTTCGTGTACTTCATCTACTACGGATGCAAGGCTCACGGCGTGATCGGCTACATCAAGAGCCTCGCCCCGCAGGGCGTGAGCTTCCCGATGAACGTGCTCGTGTGGGTCGTCGAGCTCTTCTCGACCTTCCTGCGCCTCATCACGCTCGCCGTTCGTCTGTTCTGCAACATGTTTGCAGGACACGTGGTCATGGGCTCGTTCGCCATCATGGCGAGCATGTTCATGCAGCCGCTGCTTCAGCAGGTTTCCGCGGCCCACGCCGTCGGCGCCCTGCCTTCGCTGGCCTGGCTTGCCATCCTCATCCTGATCTATGCGATCGAGCTTGTGGTCGGCGCCATCCAGGCTTACGTCTTCACGGTCCTTACCGCCGTGTATGTCTCCGAGGCAGAGGAGGTCGCGGAGGAGGAGTAATCTTCCGTTCGCGCCTTAAAGGTAAGGCAATTCGTTAAACCGCCGGTGCCCGTACCCATGGAGCCCGGCAGTTATAAAAAGGTTATCCTGCGTGAAATAAGACACGCACGACAAAGGAGGAATCGTGGGAGTTATCGGTTACGGTCTCGGTGTTATCGGCGCTGGTCTTGCTATCGGCCTGTCTGCTCTGGGTGCTACGGGTGCTATGGCCCGTCAGCCTGAGGTCCAGGGCCGCGTGTTCACCGTCTTCATCATGGGCTCCGCCTTCGGCGAGGCTCTGGCTCTGATCGGCTTCGTTGTCGCGCTGATCGTTAAATAGCACGGAGCGTCAAGTATGAATCTTTCATCCCAGAAGAGCGCGATCGCACTCTCCGCGTCCGCGGCCGCGCTGCTCATGCCGGTTTCCGCGTTCGCCGAGGACGGCGCTGCCGGTGCGGACATCCTCATCCCTAAGATGGCGGAGTTCATCCCGGCGCTTATCGCCTTCCTGATCATCTGGATCGTGCTGGCCAAGGTCGCCCTGCCGGGCATCATGAAAACCATGGAGGAGCGCGGCAAGAAGATCGAGGAGAGCCTCGACGAGGCCGAGAAGACCAAGCAGGAGGCCATCGCCAAGCGCGCTGAGTCCGACTCGATCGTCACCGACGCCCGTCGTCAGGCTGCCGACATCGTTCTCGAGGCCCGTAAGGACGCCGAGTCCGAGCGCGCCCGTATTATCGAGGCTGCTCACAAGGAGGCCGAGGAGATTATCGCCAAGGCCCACACGACCGTCGAGGACGAGCGCAAGTCCATCTACGCCGGTGCCGCGAGCTCCATCGCCGACCTGTCCGTTGCCGTCGCCACCAAGATCGTGGGCGAGGCACTCGAGGACGAGGGCGAGCAGAAGAAGCTCATCGAGCGCTACATCCAGGAAGCAGGTAGCCTGAATGCCGACTAGCCGCTATCAGGACAAGGTGCTCGAGACCTACGCGCGCTCCCTTTTGGAAGCCGCCAAGGCCGAGAACCATGTGTTCGAGGACCTCGAGATGATCGAGCGTCTGGCTAGCGCCAGCCCCGAGATCATCGCCGTGCTCGACACCATGTCCAAGCGCGACCAGCTCGACCTTCTTCCCAAGGTGGCAGCTGCCTTTAAGTATGTTGCCGAGGAAGACGAGGATGTAGTGGGCGTGACCGTCACCACGGCGATCCCGCTCGACGACGAGCTGCGTCAAACCATCACTAAGAAATGCGAGCAGGACTTCGGCCGCAAGGTATTCCTTATCGAGCAGGTCGACCCGTCTATCGTGGGCGGCCTGGTGCTCGAGGCCCGCGGCGAGCGTCGTGACATCTCCGTCAAGACGCAGCTGCGCATCGCGCAGGAGACCCTCGCAAACTCTGCTAATTCGTACGGAGGTGAAGCCTAATGTCCGAAACCCTCAATGCCCAGGATATCGCCAAGAAACTGCAGGAGCAGCTCACGAGCCTCTCCGCGACGGTCGATACGCATGAGGTTTCAACGGTCGACGAGGTAGGCGACGGCATCGCGCGCGTCTCCGGCCTCAAGAGCGCCATGGCAGGCGAGCTTCTGGAGTTCAAGAGCTCCGATACCGGTGAGACCGTCTTCGGTCTTGCCCAGAACCTTGACCGTGACGAGGTCGGCGCCGTTCTGTTTGGTGCCGTCGACTCCATCAAGGAAGGCGACGAGTGCCGCACCACTGGCCGCATTATGGATATCCCCGTGAGCCGCGCCATGCTCGGCCGCGTCGTCAATCCGCTCGGCCAGCCCATCGACGGCCTGGGCGACATCGTCGCCACGCATCGTCGCCCCATCGAGTTCAAGGCCCCCGGTGTCATCGACCGTACCCCGGTGTGCGAGCCGGTTCAGACCGGCCTGTTGGCCATTGACTCCATGGTGCCTATCGGCCGTGGTCAGCGTGAGCTCATCATCGGCGACCGTAAGACCGGTAAGACCGCCATCGCCATCGACGCTATCCTCAATCAGCGCGGCAAGGGCATGGTCTGCATCTATGTCGCCATCGGCCAGAAGGCCTCCACGGTTGCCAACATCCGCGAGACCCTCGCTCAGCACGGTGCGCTCGACTACACCATCATCGTTTCGGCAACCGCTGCCGATTCCGCTCCTATGCAGTACATCGCGCCTATGGCCGGTGCCGCTATCGGCGAGTTCTTCATGTACAACGGCGAGGACGGCAAGCCCGCCAGCGAGACCAACCCCGGCGGCCATGTGCTCGTCATCTACGACGACCTGTCCAAGCAGGCCGTGGCCTACCGTCAGATGTCGCTGACGCTGCATCGTCCGCCCGGACGCGAGGCCTATCCTGGCGACATCTTCTACCTGCACTCTCGTCTGCTCGAGCGTGCCGTTAAGATGTCCAAGAAGAACGGCTACGGCTCCATGACGGCTCTGCCGATCATCGAGACCCAGGACGGCGACGTCTCGGCCTACATTCCGACCAACGTCATTTCCATTACCGATGGTCAGATCTATCTGCAGTCCGAGCTCTTCTTCCAGGGCCAGCGCCCGGCAGTCGACGTGGGCATCTCCGTGTCCCGCGTCGGTGGCGATGCTCAGACCAAGGCCATGAAGCAGGTCGCCGGCAACCTTCGTCTGGACCTCGCTTCGTACCAGGAGCTCGCCGGCTTTACGCAGTTCGGCTCCGACCTTGACGAGGCTACTCAGAAGCAGCTGACCCACGGCGCTCGCATGACCGAGCTCCTGAAGCAGCCGCGCTACAAGCCGTTTGAGGTTGGCGAGCAGATTGTTACGCTGTTCGCTGGCAACGAGGGCTTCCTGGATGACCTGGAGATCGCCGACGTGCTGCCTTTCCGTGCCGAGCTCATCGAGTACATGGACAATGGCTTTGGCTCGCTGCTCGACAAGGTTCGCGCCAAGAAGATCGACGACGACACCAAGGCCGAGCTCTTGCGTGTCATCGGTGACTTCAAGCAGCAGTTCATGGCCAAGCACCATGCCGATACGACTGGATCAGAGGAGAACTAAGCCCTATGGCCAACCTTCGCGACATTAAGAAGCGAATCTCCTCGGTTACCACGACCAAGCAGATCACGCGCACGATGGAGATGGTCTCTACGGCCAAGATCCGTCGTGCCCTCGATCGCTCCAAGCAGGCCGAGCCCTATAAGGAGGCGCTGACCGACGTCATGTTGACGGTCGCCGGCGACGCCTCTTGTTCGGGCACCGATCCCATGCTGCAGAAGCATGAGAGCGTCAAGCATGGCCTGATTGTCGTTATTGCCTCGGACCGCGGCCTTGCCGGCGGTTTCAATACGACGGTGGAGCGCACGGCCGAAAAGCTCGCCGCTTCTTGGGCGAACGACGGCATCGAGTGCGAGATCATCGCGTGCGGGCGTAAGCCGGCCACGTATTTCCGTGACCGCGCAAACGTCGTCATGCACTTTGAGGGCAACTCCTCTGAGCCCGATTTCAATCAGGCCCGCATGATCTCCTCTCATATCTGCGATGCGTATCGTGCCGGTGAGCTTGACCGTGTCGAGCTTGTCTACCACCACGCCAAGAACCGCGTGGATCAGGAGCTTCGCGTCGAGCATCTGTTGCCGCTCGACCCCGAGATGATCGCTATGGCCCACGGTCCGCGTAAGAACGAGACCGACGCCCCTAAGCGCATCTCGTCCACGTTCGAGTTCGTGCCCTCTCCCGAGCATGTTCTCGGCAAGCTTGTGCCGTCTTATATCCTGACGGTCATCTACCAGGCCCTGATCGATTCGGCGGCTGCCGAGCAGGGTGCACGCCGCAAGGCCATGCACTCCGCGACGGAAAACGCCACCGCGATCATCTCGACCCTTACCCGCACGTATAGTCGCGTGCGCCAGGCTTCGATCACGACCGAGATTAACGAGATCGTCGGCGGAGCCTCAGCATTGGAGGAACAGTAATGGCTAATAACACCGTAAAGCTTGCGGTCGAGGAAGCCACCAAGAAGACGACTGCCGGTGATGGTCGCATCGTGCGAATCATCGGCCCTGTCGTCGACGTCAAGTTTGACGGCGCGGTGCCCCCGATCTACAACGCGCTCACGGTCGAGGCCGAGACCCCGATCGGTCATCTGAGCACGATCCTCGAGGTCGAGAGCCAGCTTCCGGGCGGCGTCGTCCGCACGGTCGCCATGTCCTCGACCGACGGCCTGCAGCGCGGCCTCATCGCCACCGATACCGGTGAGCCCATGAAGATGCCCGTTGGTCCCAAGACGCTCGGCCGCATTTGGAACGTCATGGGCAAGCCCGTCGACGGCAAGCCCATGCCCGAGGTGGAGGAGTTCTACCCCATACACCATGCAGCGCCCCGTTTCGACGAGCTCACCACCAAGACCGAGATCTTCGAGACCGGCATCAAGGCTGTCGACCTGCTCGAGCCCTACATCCGTGGCGGCAAGACGGGCCTGTTCGGCGGCGCCGGCGTCGGCAAGACCGTTCTGATTCAGGAGCTCATCAACAACCTCGCCCAGGAGCACGGTGGCACCTCGGTGTTCACCGGCGTCGGCGAGCGTACCCGCGAGGGCACCGACCTGTTCCTCGAGATGAGCGAGTCTGGCGTTATCGACAAGACCTGCTTGGTCTATGGTCAGATGAACGAGCCGCCCGGAGCGCGTCTGCGCATCGGTCTGGCCGGCCTTACCACCGCTGAGTATTTCCGTGATCGTGGCCAGGACGTTCTGCTGTTCATCGACAACATCTTCCGCTTCTCCCAGGCAGGTTCCGAGGTTTCCGCACTGCTGGGCCGTATGCCCTCCGCCGTTGGTTACCAGCCCACGCTGGCAACCGAGATGGGCGACCTCCAGGAGCGCATTACCTCGACCAAGACGGGCTCCATTACCTCCGTCCAGGCTGTCTACGTCCCCGCAGACGACCTTACCGACCCGGCGCCTGCCACGACGTTTACGCACCTCGACGCCACCACGGTTCTTTCGCGTAGCATTTCGTCGCTCGGCCTGTTCCCGGCTATCGACCCGCTCGCATCTTCCTCCGACGCTCTCGATCCCTCGATCGTCGGCGAGGAGCACTACCGTGTCGCCGTCAAGGTCCAGGAGCTCCTGCAGGAGTACTCCGACCTTCAGGACATCATCGCCATTCTGGGTATGGACGAGCTGTCCGAGGAGCAGCGCCTTACGGTCAACCGTGCCCGTAAGATTCAGCAGTTCCTCTCGCAGTCCTTCCACGTCGCCGAGAAGTTCACCGGCAACCCCGGTGTCTACGTCCGCGTCGAGGATACCGTCCGCTCTTTCGCCGAGATTGTCGACGGCAAGGCCGATGACCTGCCCGAGCAGGCTTTCCGCTATGCTTCCACGATTGAGGACGTGCGCGAGCGCGCCCGCAAGATGGGGGAGAAGTAGGTTATGCGTATCCGCATCGTGTGCCCCGTGAGCTGCGCCTATGAGGGCGACGCTGCGTTTGTGTCGATTCCGTCCACGGATGGCGAGTTTGGCGTTCTGCCTGCTCACTCCAGCGAGATCTGCACGATCGACCGCGGTTACGTTCGCGTTTCCGATAAGGCCATGGGCACTGTCGACCACACGTTTGCCGTGGCCGGCGGCTATGCCCAGGTTGCGGACGATGTCGTGACCGTTCTCGCCGAGCGCGCTTGCGATTTGGCGACCGTCGATGCCGACAAGCTTAAAGCTGATATTCAAGGTTTTGAAGAGAAGCTGGGTAATTTGTCGGAGGATGATGCACGCCGCGCCTACCTCTATAATGAAATCGCATGGTGTAAGCTCAAGCTTGCCCAATAGTCAAACGATTTAGCGTTCGACCATTTGCGAACACATCATGCCCGGGATGGCCTAGCCACCCCGGGCATGCTTTTTGAAAGGGTAGACCTTGGATATTATCCGCGTTGAGGGTGGCCACGCCATCGGAGGCTCCGTGCCCGTCTCGGGTGCCAAGAACTCTGCACTCAAACTCATGGCGGCAACGCTTCTGGCGCCGGGCAAGACGACGCTGCAGAACGTGCCCGATATTTCCGATGTCCACGTGATGGGCAAGGTGCTCAAGGGCATGGGCGCTACGATCGATGTTCTCGACGAGCACACGCTCGAGATTGATACCTCTCAGGTCGATTCTTGGGAGGCCCCCTACGAGCTCGTTGCCAAGATGCGTGCTTCCACAGCCGTGATGGGACCCCTGCTGGGTCGCTTCCATCGCGCCAAGATCGCCATGCCGGGCGGCTGCAACCTGGGTGCTCGTAAGATCGATATGCACATTCTTGGTCTTGAGGCCCTGGGCGTTGAGTTCGATACCGCCCACGGCTACATCAACGCTAATGCACCCCAAGGTCTGCGCGGTACCACCGTCACGCTCGAGTTCGCCAGCGTCGGTGCGACCGAGAACCTCATCATGGCATCCGTGCGCGCGCAGGGCACCACGGTTATCGACAATGCCGCCCGCGAGCCCGAGATCGTCGATCTCGCCAACATGCTCAACGAGATGGGCGCCAAGATTGTCGGCGCGGGTACGCCCGTCGTGACCATCGAGGGCGTGGAAGAGCTGCATCCTGTTACCCATCGCGTAGTGGGCGACC
This sequence comes from uncultured Collinsella sp., assembly GCA_902489965.1. Lineage (GTDB taxonomy): Bacteria > Actinomycetota > Coriobacteriia > Coriobacteriales > Coriobacteriaceae > Collinsella. The sequence continues at coordinate 6,643 of CABUCA010000039.1, read as the reverse complement.
GCATCGAGGCCGGTACCTTTATCGTTGCTGGTGCGTTGATGGCCGACGATCGCGGTGTCGATGTCACGGGCTTTTGCCCCATTCACTTGGGCATGGTGCTCAAGAAGATGGAGCTCATGGGTATCGACTGCGAGCGCGTCGAGGATGGCGTCCATGTAAACCGTGCCGAGCGTATCAAGCCGGTCGACATCCAGACGCTTCCGTTCCCCGGCTTCCCGACGGACATGCAGGCGCAGATTATGGTGCTCTCCGCCCTTGCCGACGGCAGTTCCGTTATTACCGAGAACATCTTCGAGAATCGCTTTATGTTTGCCTCTGAGCTGGTGCGCATGGGTGCCGACATTCGTATCGAGAGCCATCATGCCATGATTCATGGCGTTAAGGGCTTCTCGGGTGCACAGGTTACCTCGCCCGATCTGCGTGGCGGAGCGGCCCTCGTCGTAGCGGGCTTGATCGCCGACGGGACGACCGAGGTTTCGGCCATCCATCACATCAAGCGCGGCTACGAGCAGTTTGTCGAAAAGCTGCAGGCGCTCGGCGCGCATGTCGAGCATGCTACCGTCCCCGATCCCGTCATCTACTAATACAGGTTGCCTATGTTTAATAAAAAGCCCCTCGCGGATACTAGCACCCGAAGACCCTCAACTGGTGCGCAGGCCAAGATCTACAGTCGCGATAACGTGGCTCGCTATTCCGAGCGCGCTCGCCAACGTCGTCGTAGCCACACGATTCGTCACGTCGCGCTCATTGTCGTGCTTGGCGTGCTGCTGAGTGCCACTACCGCTGCCGGCCTGTGGTTTGCCACCATTATGGGCAAGCTCGGCGATTCTAATGTCATTACCGATAATCTGCGTCGGGTTCTGGTTGACACCGATGAGGCAAAGGATCCGTTCTACGTGCTGCTTCTTGGCACCGACGGCCGTCCGGGCGAGGATACGTATCGTGCCGACTCGATTATCCTGGCACGCATCGACCCCACGCAAAAGCAGGCGACGCTCATTTCCGTTCCGCGCGACACCAAGGTCGAGTACAAGGGCGAGACCATGAAGATCAACGCCTGCCATACCGTTGGCGGCGCCGAGGCCATGGTCGAGGCGGTCAACGAGCTGTGCGGTGTTCAGATTTCCCACTATGCCGAGGTCAGCTTCGACGGTATGCAGGCGCTGATTGATTCGGTTGGCGGTATCGACATTAACGCAACCGATGATGTTGACGACCCCGAGCACCTGGATATTAAGATTACCGCTGGCCAGCAGCATATGGACGGTGCCACCGCCCTTACCTATGCCCGCTGCCGCTACACCTATGCCGACGGCGATTACACGCGCATGCGCCACCAGCGTCAGGTGCTTGGCGCCCTTGCCAACCAGATTCTCAATAACTTCGATGCCACGAAGATTTTTGGCCTGGTTAATTCGCTGTCCGATATGCTCGTAACCGATATGAGCGTTCAGGATATCGTGGCTACGGTCAACGCCATGCGCGGTATGGATGTCGACGGTATCTACTCGGCCAACCTGCCCTCGTACGCCGACGACAGCACCATGATCGACGGTGTGAGCTACGTCTTTGTCTACGAGGACGAGCTCAAGGAAATGATGGAGCGCGTCGATGCCGGCAAGGATCCCAAGGGTCCCAACACCATGGGTCTTTCCGACGGTTCCAGTTCTACGATCGGCGACCTGAACAACAACACGTCTGACGACTACGCAAACGGTACCGCAACTTCATCGGTCAGCTCTGACGATTCCGATGACTCAGGCGATTCGAGCGATTCGGACTACTACGAAGAGCCCACCGGCGACGGTAACGGCTACGAAGCCAACTACTAAGTTACGCGGTTTTACCAAACCGCGTAACCGCTTGACGCTGCGCGGGCCGCATTTGGACAATCTGACGTTCAACTTCAAGGGCGCGACCAGAAGGTCAGCGCCCTTTCGTTTCACGTCACCTTGTCTCAAATGCAACCCGCTCGCTGCCCGTCCTCAACCTGCGACGTTAGTCATTGGGGACGTTCTTAAACGACTGGTCAAAGGGGACACTCTTGATGCACTTGGCACTTGGGGACGTTTCTTATGTGCCGGCAGTTTGGGACACTCCTTGCGTTAAGAGGCTGGCGTGCGTCAACCTGTTCTCGTTGCAGCAAAAAAATCGTCCCGTTCTCGGTTGAGGACGGGGCGATTCGTCTTTTGGGCTTATGCAGCCAGGCTTATGCAAAGCGGGCGACGAGCTCCTGCAGGACGTCGGTCATCTTGACGAGCGAACTGACCGGGACGAACTCGTTGACGCCGTGGTAGCAATAGCCGCCGGTGGAAAGGTTGGGGCAGGGCAGACCGCGGAACGACAGCCGGGCGCCGTCGGTGCCGCCACGAATTGACAGCACTTGGGGCTCAACGCCGCAGGCAAGGTAGGCTTCCTTGGCAACATCAATAAGCTCGGGATAGTCACGAACGATCTCGGCCATATTTCGATACTGCTGCTTAATCTCGACCGTCACGCGCTCCTCACCCAGACGCTGGTTGAGCATCGAGGCAGCGGCATCAATAAGGTCGAGTTTTTGCTGGAACTTGGCGGCGTCATGGTCGCGGACGATATAGCGCGCTGTGGCGTGATCGACGGTCGCAGATACACCCTCAAGGTGATAAAAGCCCTCGTAGCCTTCCGTATACTCCGGGCGCTGCGCGTAGGGGAGCAACGCGTTGAAGTCGCAGAACAGATTGCCTGCGTTGACCATACGGCCCTTGGCGTCGCCCGGGTGGATGGACTGGCCCTCAAAGCGGACGGTCGCCTCGGCGGCGTTAAAGCACTCCCACTCCAGCTCGCCGATGGGGCCGCCGTCGACCGTGTAGGCGTACTTGCAGCCAAAGGTATCGATATCCAACAGCTCGGCTCCGTGGCCGATCTCCTCGTCAGGGCAGAAGCAAATGCCGAGTGCGGGATGGGGCAGAGAAGGGTCCTGAGCGATACGCGCGACAAGCGACATGATCTCGGCGACGCCTGCCTTGTCGTCCGCGCCCAGCAGCGTGGTGCCATCGCTGCAGACCAGGTCCTCACCTGCGAGGTCGTTCAGGGCGGGAAGCTTGGCGGTACTCATGGCAACGGGCTTACCGTCAACCGTGCCGCAGACCAGGTCGCCGCCTTCGTAGTGTACGATGTGCGGTTTCACGCCGGCACCCGGTGCAACTTCGGTGGTGTCGAGATGGGCGATCAGGCCCAGGGCGGGCTTGTCCTCAGCGCCCGCACTTGCGGGGATATGCGCGCAGACATAGGCGTGCTCGGTCACGTGGGCATCTTCCGCACCAAGCTCGCGCAGCTCTTCAGCCAGCACGTTGGCAAGGTCAAACTGAACGGCGCTCGAGGGTACCTGGTCGCAGTTTGCATCCTCGGACTGCGTGTTGATCTGGACGTAGCGCAAAAAGCGCTCGAGGACATCGGGGTTCGTGGTGGTGTTTTCCATAAAGACCGCTCCAATCTTGGTCGTCGTGTGCAACAAGAACTCTAGCACGGTATGCCACGGCATACCGCGACGCTTGGATGGGGTAGAATCAGCCATTGAATGCAGAAGGGACGGAAGATCATGGATACGACAAATAGCTCGCGCGAACTACATCTGACGGTGGCGAACGAAGACTACTTGGAGTGCATGGTTCGCATTGAAAGCGAAGAGGGGGAAACCAACGGCGTTCGATCGGTCGACATCGCGCAGCGCCTTGGCGTCTCCAAGGCATCGGTCAATAAAGCGGTTTCGGCTCTCAAGGCATCCGAGCTTGTCGAGCAATCGCACTACGGCAAGGTGATCCTGACCGATCGCGGCCGCGAGGTTGGCGCGGCTATCTGGTACCGTCATCGCCTCATCCGCACGTTTTTGGTTCAGGAGCTCGGTGTCGAATTTGAGCGAGCCGATTCCGAGGCCTGCATGATGGAGCATGCGCTATCCGAGGACACGATGAGCCGCTGGCTCGCCTATCTCGAAAAGCAGGGAATCAGCGTCGAGGAATAGCGGGATATATATGGATACGAGTTATTACAACCGCTTTGGTGCCGAGGAACTTACGCGCCGCTTGTCGAGCGAGACCTTGTTGGCGCAGGGCCCCATGGGCAGTGTTTTGTTGAGTGAGTACGATGCCGCCGACATTCCACCGGCGTTTTGGAATCTGGCAGAGCCGCAGACCGTTTCTCGTATCCATCGCTTGTATGTCGCCGCCGGCGCGCAGGTGCTCATTACCAATACCTTTCAGGCATCGAGCTATGCCCTCAAGCACGACCAGATTGCGCCGTCCGTGGCGGAGGTCAATCGCGGGGCCGTCGACGATGCCCGCCAGGCGCACCCTCAGCTACTGCTGGGCTCGATGGGCCCGATCGGTATTGAGTGGTTTGCCGAGGACTCTGTCGAGTATCGTGAAATCCGCGGCATTGCGCGCGAACAGGCGCACGCCTTGCTCAATGCTGGTGTTGACGGTCTGCTGATCGAGACGGTGACGTCTATCCGTAATCTGCAGCCCATGCTTGCCGGCGCCCGAGATGCCGCCGACGGCATGCCTGTTCTGGTGAGTTTTGTCGTTGACGATAAAGGCGACCTGCTGGGCGATGGCCTCAACATCGAGGCAGCCGTTTTGTACGCCGAAAAACACGGCGCAAACTCGGTTGGTGTTAATTGCTGTTCGCTTGCGGCCGCGAATGCGGCGGTGCCCAGGATGGTTGCATCGGCGACTACTCCCGTTACGGTGCGTCCCAACGTAGGCGATCCGGTCCAGACTCAGGATGGCCCCGTATGGCACGAGAATCCCGAAGCTTTCGCGCGCGCATGCATCGAATGGAGACATGCCGGCGCCGCAATGGTGGGCAGTTGCTGTGGAACCACGGCAATCACTACGGCAGCGATGGCCGAGGCGCTCGATATATAAAGGGCAAAACCGCTCCATACGGGGCGGTTTTTTTTATTGCTTGCATGTCCTCGGCAGCATTTGCCCAAATGGTGAATGCTGGTGCCGGCAGGTTGCTGAGTGCGTGTTGCGGGTATACCTCACGCGTACCATGATCCAAACACTGTGAGGTGTCTGCGCGTGTGCGCGATAATTCATTTTGGAACTGACGGTTGGCGCGCTCGCGTCGATGAGGACTTCACTGCCGATAACGTTGCCCGTATCGCCGATGCCGTCGGCGAGTTGTGGCAAAAGACCAATCCGGGCAAAACGGTATATATAGGGTTCGACACCCGGCCCCTGGCGAGCGAGTTCGCTGAGCTTGCGGCGGGCGTGCTAGCAGCGCACGGGCTGGACGCCGTGCTCGCTTCGCGACCTGTTCCGACCCCTGCCCTTACGTGGGCGGCGGCTTATGACGGTGAGGCGTGCGGCGCGCTCATGGTGACGGGGTCCCATCATCCGCAGGGTTATCTGTGCCTCAAGATTCGCATGGGTGACGGCTCGACCGCCAACCAGGATGTCATCGAAGAGCTCGAAGAGACCATGGCTCCCGAGCCAATGGGGATCGAGGGGCAATATCGCACCGCGGATATCATTCCTGACTATATGCAGGCGGTGGCATCGTTTGTCGATGCCGAAGCCATCCGCGGCGCGCACCTGCGCGTGGTTGTCGATCCCATGGGCGGCGCAGCCCAGGGTTATCTAGCCGACTTGCTGCGCGAGCTTGGCGTTGAGGTGCACGAGATTCACGCCGGGCAGGCGTCTGACCAAGAAGATATCTGCCCCGACCCCGTTGAGCCTTGGGTGGACGCTTGCGAGCGCACGGTTATCGATGACGGAGCTTGCGCTGGTCTGGTGACCGACGGCGACGCCGACCGTATCGGTGCGGTTGACGAGCGCGGCAGATATATACATCCGCATCAGATCATGGCGCTCGTTTTGGGCGACTTGGTTCAATTTTGTAATTTGGAGGGGCGCGTCGTCGTCAATCTTTCATGCTCGACGCTCGTGCGTCGCATTGCCGAGGCGCTTGGCTGCCGCGTGACCGTCAAACCAGTCGGTTTCAAATATATAGCGGCGGAGATGAAAAAGGGCGGCGTCCTCATAGGCGGCGAAGAAGCCGGTGGTATCGGCATCGCCGCGCATATGCCCGAGCGCGATGGAATCCTCGCCTGTCTAATTCTGTGTGAGCTTATGGCAAAGACGGACGCGCCTTTGGGCGTTCTGGTCGACCAACTCGAGGACAGTTTTGGTAAGACGAGTTACGGTCGACGGGATTTGCGCCTTGAGGCCGAAGATGCCGAAACGTTACGAACCCTGCTGCCGGGCGTAAACCCCAAGTCGATTTGTGGCAAGGTGCCGCAAAACGTTAGTCATATGGATGGCTTGCGTTTGGCATTCGAGGATGACACGTGGCTGCTGGTCCGTCCTAGCGGGACCGAACCAGTGGTGCGCGTCTACGCCGAGGGGTTCTCGGTGGAAGAGCGTGATGAGTTGCTCGATGCTGGCTGTGCTTTAGCTAGGGGGACGTATCCGCTTTAACCATGAGTCTGCCTTATATAGAAGAGATGCTCGGCGAGCGGTAGGTAACGGCTGGCAAACGTTAGTCGGATCACAAAATGTGTAGGAAATGTGTACGCCCAGATTCCCGCCCGCGGGGCCCCTCCGGTCTGGCAATATATCTCCTTGCCGCGCGGCCCGGTGGAACCGGATGAGCCGCG
>CABUCA010000038.1 GCA_902489965.1 uncultured Collinsella sp. | reverse complement strand
GCCCGGCGGCATATGAAGTCGATCGCCGCCGATATATGGGGTCTGATGTTTTGACCGGAGAGGACCACTTACTCGTCGAGGAGATCCTCTGGCATGTCGTTGCCGTCGCCTAGGTCGACTGGGGCCTCTTCGGTATCGGCTGCGGCCTCGACACCTTCGCCCTCGGGCTTCTCTTTGGCGGCCGTCATGCGGGCTACGGCGCAGATGCGGTCGCTGTCGTCGACGGTCATCATCTTGATGCCCTGGGTGGCGCGGCCAGTCTGGCTGATCTCGTCGGTCTTGACGCGAATGACCGTCGCACCCTCCGTCACGATGAACAGCTCGTGCTGCGGGCCCACCGTCTTCATGGCCGCGAGGTTACCCTTACGCTCGGTCATTTGGATGGTGTAGACGCCCTGGCCGCCGCGATTCTGCTCCGGGTAGTCCGCAACCGGCGTGCGCTTGCCGTAGCCGCGCTCGGTGATGACGAACAGATCGCCGTTGCCGTTAGTGACTTCCATGCCCAGAACGCTCACGCCGTCCTTCATACCGATACCGCGAACGCCGCTGGTATCGCGGCCGGTAGCGCGTACCTGCTCCTCGGAGAACATGATCGCCTTGCCCGCGGTGGTGGCCAGGATAATCTTGTCGCCCTCGCGCACGCGGCGCACGTTCAGCAGCGCGTCGTCGTCACGCAGGTTGATAGCGATCAGGCCGTCGCGACGGCTGCGGTCATATGCGCTCATCACGGTCTTCTTGACCATGCCGCTCTTGGTGGCAAACATCAGGTACTCGTCGGCCGGGAACTCGCGGCAGCTGATGACGCTCGCGATCTTCTCGCCTTCCTCGAAGGGCAGCAGGTTGACGATCGCGGTACCGCGCGCCTGGCGCGTACCCACCGGCAGCTCGTGCACCTTCAGGCGATAGACCTTGCCCTTGCTCGAGAAGAACAGCACGTACTCGTGCGTGGACGCGATGAACATCTCATCGATAACGTCGTCCTCTTTGAGGTTGACGCCCGACACGCCCTTGCCACCGCGCTTTTGGGCACGGTAGGCGGCCACCGGGATACGCTTAACGTAGCCGGTGTGGGTGATGGTCACGACCATATCCTCGTCGGCGATGAGGTCCTCGACATCCAGGTCCTTCTCAACCTGGCTGATCTCGGTGCGGCGCTTGTCGCCGAACTTCTTGGAGATCTCGCGCATCTCTTCCTTGATGACGCCCAGGATCTTCTCCTCATGCGCCAGCAGGTCCTCGTAGTAGGCGATGGCGCGGCGCAGGCCGTCCAACTCTTCTTGGATCTTGTCGCGCTCCAGGCCGGTCAGGCGGCGCAACTTCATCTCGAGGATGGCCGTGGTCTGCTCGGGCGTAAAGCCAAAGCGCTCGATCAAGCGGCTGCTGGCCTCGGAGTCGGTCTGCGAGGAGCGGATGATGCTAATGACCTCGTCGATATGGTCGAGAGCCATAAGATAACCCTCGAGGATATGCGCGCGGGCTTGGGCCTTCTTAAGGTCGAAGCGGGTGCGGCGAGTGACGACGTCGACCTGGTGGTCGATGTAGTGCTGCAGCATCTCACGCAGGCTCAGGCATTTGGGAACGCCGTTGACGAGCGCCAGGTTGTTGGCGCCAAAGGTCGTCTGCAGCGAGGTGTACTTATACAGGTTGTTGAGCACGACCTGCGGAATGACGCCCTTCTTGAGCTCGATAACCAGACGGATGCCCTTCTGGTTGGACTCATCGCGCATATCCGAGATACCCTCGATGCGCTTGTCGTTGACAAGCTGGGCGATCTTCTCCTGCAGGGTGCCCTTGTTGACCATGTAGGGAATCTCGGTAAAGACCAGGCGGCTGCGGCCGGTCTTGGTGGACTCCACGTGTGCCTTGGCACGCACGGTAATGGAGCCGCGGCCGGTCTCGTAGCTCTGCTTAATGCCGGCGCTGCCCATGATGATGGCGCCGGTGGGGAAGTCCGGACCGGGCATGATCTGCATGAGCTCGTCGACGGTGGCGTCGGGGTTGTCGATCAGGTAGCAGGTGGCCTCAATCGCCTCGGTGAGGTTGTGCGGGGCGATGTTGGTGGCCATGCCGACGGCGATGCCCTGGCTGCCGTTGACCAGCAGGTTGGGGAAGCGCGCAGGCAGCGCCACGGGCTCGGCGAGCGATTCGTCGTAGTTGGGCTGCCAGTCGACGGTATCCTTCTGCAGGTCGCGCAGCAGTTCCATGGCGGGCTTTGCCAGGCGGCTCTCGGTGTAACGCATGGCCGCCGCGCCGTCGCCGTCGATGTTACCGAAGTTGCCATGACCGTCGATGAGCGGCGTGCGCATGGAGAACCACTGTGCCAGGCGGACCATGGCCTCGTAGACCGCAGAGTCACCGTGCGGGTGGTACTTACCGATAACTTCGCCGACCGTCCACGCCGACTTCTTGTGCGGGCGGTTGGGGTAGATGCCGCTCTCGTTCATCGCGTACAGGATGCGGCGGTGCACCGGCTTTAAGCCGTCGCGCACGTCCGGCAGGGCGCGCGCCGTGATGACCGACATCGAATACTCGATAAACGACTGCTTCATCTCGCGACCGAACTCCGAAATCTGGAGCTGGCCGCCGTTGATATCCTCGCCGGCCGAGGCGCCGCGATCGACTTCGCCAAAGCTCTCCTCGAGCTCGGCGTCGTCTTCTTCCTCATCATCATCGGCATCGGGGTTATAGGCGTCCGGATCGCCGTCCTCGCCCTGCTCAGCACGGGCAAGCAGGCGCTTCAGATCATCGGGCATACCGGCATCGCCGGCCTCGTCCATACCCTCGTTATTGTTGATATCGTCTGCCACGTTACCTCCTCATGGTTTGCGTGGTCCATTAGTTCCCTACCACGGAGACGGCTTTTCCAGGTGCCGCAGATTCGTCCGAAAGAGGAGGGAAGCGTACTTGGGTACGCGACCGACGATTGAGGGCGAAGGTGCGGTGGCTGGGAAAGCCGCAGGGATTAGGCATCCAAGAATCGTGCGTCGTGGGCGTGTTTTTCAATGTACTCGCGGCGATAGCCGACCTCGGAACCCATCAGCTCGCGCACGGCGCGGTCTGCCACCACGGCGTCCTCGATCGACACGCGCTGCAGGATGCGGGTCTTGGGGTCCATCGTCGTCGAGGCAAGCTGCTTGGGGTCCATCTCGCCCAGGCCCTTGTAGCGCTGGACGGTATAGCCCTTGCGCTTTTTGGTGATCTTGCCGTCCTTGGCCTTGCCGTCCTCGTCGTTATCGTCGGGGTTCAGGCCCAGGCTCTGGATGGTGTCGCGCAGGATCTCGTCTTCGGGCTGGCGGCCGTTGGGATACACGTAGTGGATCTTGTTGCGCACCTTAATGCCAAAGATGGGCGGGCAGGCAACATAGACGTAGCCGGCATCGATCAGCGGACGCATGTACTTGTAGAAGAACGTCAGCAGCAGGATGCGGATATGCGCGCCGTCGACGTCTGCATCGGTCATGATGATGATCTTGTGGTAGCGCGCCTTGGTGATATCGAAATCGCCGCCGTCGCCGGCACTCGTCGTGACGCCGCAACCGATCGCGGTAATCAGCGACTGGATGGTGTCACTCGAGAACGCGCGATGGTCACCAACGCGTTCGACGTTCAAAATCTTGCCGCGCAGGGGCAGAATCGCCTGGATGTCTCGGCGGCGGCCGTCCTTGGCCGAACCGCCTGCCGAGTCGCCCTCTACAATGAAGAGCTCGGTCAGCTCGGCATCGCGCACCGAGCAGTCGGCGAGCTTACCGGGCAGGGACGCCGTCTCGAGCAGGCTCTTGCGGCGGGTCGCCTCGCGCGCCTTGCGGGCGGCGTTGCGCGCCTTGCAGGCCTGTTGCGCCTTCTTGACGATCTCGCGAGCGGGCTTGGGATGCTCCTCCAAGTAATCGGCGAGGCCGTCGGTCACGATCTTGAGCGTGAGCGCGCGCATATAGGAGCTACCGAGCTTGGCCTTGGTCTGGCCCTCAAACTGCGGGTCGGGCAGCTTGACCGAGATAACGGCCGAAAGGCCCTCGCGTACATCGTCGCCGGTCAGGTTGGCGTCTTTTTCCTTGAGCAGGTTCTGCTTGCGCGCGTAGTCGTTGATCACGCGGGTGAGCGCGGTGCGGAAGCCCTCAAGGTGCATGCCGCCCTCGGGGGTGTAGATGTCGTTGGCAAACGACATGACGTTCTCGCCGTAACCGCTATTCCACTGCAGGGAAACCTCGACCTCGCCCATCTTGGCCACAGGTGCGTCCGGGTCCGATTTGCCCTCGATGTAGATAGGCTCCTTAAAGGCCTCGGGGACGTCCTTGCCCTCATTGAGGAACTTGACGAAGTCGATGATGCCGCCCTCGTAGCAAAACTCCTCCACATGGGGAGTCGCCTCGCGCTCGTCGGTCAGCACGATTTTGAGGTTCTTATTGAGGAACGCCGTCTCCTGCAGACGGTTGTGCAGCGTATCGAAATCGTAGATGCAGGTCTCGAAGATCTCGTCGTCGGGCCAGAAGGTGACGGTGGTGCCCGTCGAATCCGAGGTGCCCACGACCTCCATCTTCTTAACGGTCTTGCCGCGCGAGAACTCCATCTCGTAGGTGTTGCCGTCGCGACGAACCTGAACGACCACGCGCTTGGACAGTGCGTTGACGACGGAGATGCCAACGCCGTGCAGGCCGCCCGAAACCTTATAGGCCGAGTTATCGAACTTACCGCCGGCGTGCAAGATCGTCATGACGACCTCGAGCGTCGGGATCTTTTTAACAGGGTGCTCGTCGACGGGGATGCCGCGCCCGTTGTCGACGACCGTGATGGAGTTGTCGGCGTGGACCGTCACCTGGATCTCGGTGCAGAAACCGGCCATGGCCTCGTCGACGGAGTTGTCAACGATCTCCCACACCAGGTGATGCAGACCGCTGGCGCTCGTCGAGCCGATATACATGCCCGGGCGCTTACGAACGGCCTCGAGACCTTCGAGAATCTTAATCTCGCCGCCATCGTAATCGTTTTCGTTTGCCACACGTCCTCCTTCAGTCAAGAAAATGTGTACAGCCTTACTAGTTTATCGTAAAAAAATACCCTCGGGAACGAGGGTATTTGGCTCTACAAGGCCACCAGATGCGATTTAAGGCTCTTTTTTGCTTTCTACGCCCTTGGCCCACTCGGCACTGGCTCTCATGGCATTCTCGAGGGCCTCGCGCAGTTTTTGGTCTTCGATGGGCGCCACTTGGCGCTCAATCTCGGTGCGCTCGGCCTCACTTAGGTCGGCGTGCGGGGCCGGCGGGCGCTCGGTCGTCGCCGGGCGCAGGCGCTGCTTGGCGGCGGGCGGCGTGTGACCCGGCGCGGTGGTTTTGAACACCAGGCCGTCCACATGCGCACCGGCGCGCTCCATGCGCGCGCGGATGATCTCGCGCAACAGCGTCATTTCCTGCGTCCACGAGGGCGAATCGAGATATACCAGCAGCTCATTGGACTCGGGCAGGTAGCGCAAGCCCGTCACATGCCGCCCCTCGCGCGTGCCCGAGCACACCGCGTTCCACGCGCGATAGACCGCGCGCGACTCCTCGGCAGCCTCCATCTGCGCGCGGCGCTCAGGTGTCGCGGCCGCCAGGATGCGCTGACGCTCTGCGTTCAAAAATCCACTGAAGGCAACCGTTTCGCTCTCGCGCTCGTAATTAGCACGTCTCACCCATGCTCACCACCTTGGCTCGATCAAGCAGGTCATCGGTAAAATACCCCAGGTTGGTCGTGGTTATGACCGTCTGGATATCATCGCCGATCAGCCGCAGAAAAGCACCGCGGCGTTCGCCGTCGAGCTCGCTCATCACGTCGTCCAAAAGCAGCAACGGGGCGGTGCCCAGGACATCGCGAGCCACGGCCACCTCCGCCACCTTCCAGGCCAGAACCAACGTTCGCTGCTGACCTTGGCTGGCAAATGAACGGGCGGAGCGACCCGCCACGGTAAACTCAATCTCATCGCGATGCGGTCCCACCAACGTCACGCCGCGGCGAATTTCCTCGTCGGCGTGCTCATCAAGGGCAGCCAGCATGCGCTCGTACGCCCAGCCCTTCAGCTCTTCGCGATCATCGACCTGGGGCAAATCCCCCAGCGTGGACGTATAGGTCACGTTGGCAGCCTCACCGGATGCCACTTGCCCGTAGGCAGTGTGCACATGGCCCGCCAGCCGGTCGAGCAGGGCCAACCGGTGCACAAGCAGGGCCGAGCCCGCGCGGGCAATCGAATCGTTCCACGCGCCGAGCATCTCGCGACAGCACCAGGTCTCCTTGAGCAGGGCGTTACGCTGGGTCACGCAGCGTCCATAGGTGCTCGCAAGATCGGCATAACGTGCGCTCAGCTGCATGCCAAAGTCATCGAGGGCGGCGCGGCGCACACTGGCGCCTCGCTTAACCATGTCCAGATGGTCGGGGCAAAACAGCACGCTCGGCAGAGCCCCGCGCACACCGGCGGCAGAGCACCTCTTGCCGTTGCGGCTAAACGAGCGCTTACCGTCCTCCACGCTCAATCCCATATCAAGCACGCGGCCGTCGCCCTCGAGCCTCAGCTCGACCTTGCACGAGCCCACGCCATCATGGACGAGCTCGGCTGCGGTCGGATGTCTAAACGAGGCGCCGCTCGTCAGCAGCTGCAGCGCCTCTATGAGATTGGTCTTTCCCGCCGCGTTGGGTCCCGCAAGTATCGTCACGCCCTCGTCCAGGGCAAGGCGATAACTATCGAAGCTGCGGTAGTGCGCGACGGAAAGATCGCGTGCGAACATGGTCATGGGCAGTGCTAGATGCGTACCGGCATGACCAGGTACAGGTAGTTGATCTTGTCGTAGGACTTGAAGATGCCCGCCTGCGAGTAGCTCTTGAGCTCCAGCGTGATCTCCTTCTCCTTGGACAGGGCATTGAGGCAGCCAAAGATGTAGTGGTAGTTGAAGGCGATGGTGCCCGACTCGCCCTCGGCCTCGACATCGATCGTCTCCTGCGCAAGGTCCTGGTCATTGGAAATGGAGGACAGGCCCATCTGCCCGTTCTCGACATCGATCTCGAACTTGACGGCGGGGTTGGCGCTCGCGATAACGGCCACGCGCTTGAGGGCGGCGTTAAAGGCGGCGACGTCGATCTTGACGCTCGTCACGCACGAATCGGGGACGAGCTGCTTGTAGTTGGGGTACATGCCCTCGATACGGCGCGACACGTAGGTGGTGTTGCCGGCCTCGAAGACGACCTGGGTGTCGGTAGCCCCGATCATGATGGTCGCCTGGCTGGCCATGATGTTCAGCGCGTCGTTAAAGGCGTCGGCCGGAACGTTGAGTTCAAAGGAGCCCTCGAGAGTCGAGGTCTCGACCTGCGTATCGCACACGGCCAAGCGGAAGGAATCGGTCGCCACCAGGCGCACGGTGTTGTTCTCGACCTTCATGTGCACGCCACCCAGAATGGGGCGGGCCTTGTCGGTCGAGGTGACGCGCCACACGCGGCCGACCATTTCGGACAAGATATCGGTCGGCAGCTCCACGGCACTCTCGATGGCATAGGCCGGAAACTCGGGGAAGTCATTGACATCGAGCGTGTTCAGGCGGAAAGAGCTCTTCTCGCAACCAATCAGCACCTGGCGCTCGGACAGCTCAAAGGTGACCGGGGCATCGGGGAGGGTCTTGGTGATATTGGAGAGCATCTTACAGGGGATAACCATCTCACCCTCTTCTTCGACATGCGCCGCGATGCGATGACGGATCGAGATGGTGTAGTTAGAGGTCTGGAATTCCAAGATGCCGTCTTGCGCCTTGACGAGCACGCCCGACAGGATGGGAAGGGTGGACGCCGAAGCGACACCCTTCATAACGACGCCGATGGCTTGTGTAAGCGAGCTCTGGCTGACGGTGAACTTCATCTTTTAATACCTTTCTTTAGATATAAATATCTTAATAATAGTAATAGCACTGACGAAACTGTTGATTACTCCCAAAGACGCAGGTCAGACCCAGAAAGAGAATCGACAGCAACCTGTGTGCAACGGGGGTGGTTTTCCACGTTCAAAACCTGCGCAAAACTTTTCACCACCGCGGGTTGGGTTTTAGACACCTTATGCCCATGGTTTCGACAAGTTTTCAACAGGTGTCTCTATTTCCCTACGAGCGCAGTGTAATTTTATCGCGCAGCGATTTGAGGTTTTCGGTGACGGTACGGTCTTCCTGGATCATCTTCTGGACCTTTTTGTAGCTCGTGCTGACGGTCGAGTGGTTGCGGTTGCCAAATTCGGCGCCCACCGCCGTGGTCGTCATCTCGCACATCTCGATGGCCAGGTAGATAGCGATATGGCGTGCTTTGGCGATATTGGCGTTGCGACGCGGGCCGATGAGCTCCTCGTGCGTCACGCCGTACTGCTCTTCGATGACGGACTGAACCGTCTGGACGTTGATCTTTTTGGCCGATGTGTCGAAGTACTGGCTGGCGATGGCGTCGATATCGTCAAAGGTGAGCTCCCCGCCCTCGCGCTCGCGGTCGCCCGCCTCGCCGGCGCAGCGCTCGCAAAAGCTCTCGAGTTCGCGGATGTTGGTGCCCGAGACCTCGGCCATGTGTTTAAAGTGCTCGTCGGTCAGGTGTCCGCCGTCGCCCCCATAGGCCGCCAGCAGCGAGTCGTCGCCTGCCTCGGGAGCGGCGACGATGGTGTTCTCGTAATAGCGCTGCAAGATCTTGTATTTCATCTCGTAGCTGGGCTCTGCGACCAGGCAGAGCATGCCGGCGTTGAAGCGGCTGGTCAGACGCTCGTCCATGCTCAGGTCCTTGGGGGCACGGTCTGCCGCGATGACGACCTTCTTGTTGTTGCGGATGAACTCGTCCATGAGCTGGAAAAAGTAGTCCACGCTCGCGCGCTTGCCGATGATGTTTTGGATGTCATCGATGATGAGCACGTCCACGCCGTGGTATGCCTGCATGATAGGGGCGTTGCTCTTCTTTTGACGGTCGAACTCGGTCATCAGGTCGTCCAGATATGCCTGGGAGTTGGCATACTTGACCTTGATCTCGGGCGACTTCTCGGCGAGCTCGTTTTTGATGGCAAGCAGCAGGTGCGTCTTGCCCAGGCCCGATTTGCCGTAGATGAACAGTGATGTGCACGTGCCGCGCTCGTCCGCGAGGGCGGCAAACTTGAGTGCCGAGCGATAGGCATGGCTGTTCTCGGGGCCGTAGACAAAGTTCTCAAAGGTAAATTTTGAGTTCGCGGCGAGCGGGGCTCCATCCGTATTCTGCTCGGCCGGCACGGTCGGTGCTGGCATGGGTGAAGCGGGGGTCGCAACTTGCGTGGGTTTAGTCGGCGCTCCGCCCTTCATCTGGTTCATCATGCGACGAAAATCATCGGCCGAGAGCGTGTTTTTGATTGCAATGCCCGAATCCGCGCCCGCCGCTGCGTCGTGAGCGATGGGCATGTGCGTGACGGGTACGTTCGTTGACGTCGCCGTCGCGGTCGGCAACGGTGCCATGGTTTCACGGGAAACATCGCTGTGCTGGTGCTCGATCGTCGGTACGTCGCCTGCGGAGGCCGGCACCGCCGGGGAAGCGGCGGGAGCCGTGGCGGGCGCCGTCGTGGCAGCGGATTCCGTCGCGGCGCCTTGCGGTGCCACGACGTCGAGCGCAATCGGTGCAAAGGCGATTTCTTCCAGATAGGCCTCAATAGTCGGCTGATGCTTTTTGAGCTGCGCGATGGCAAAGCGCGAGGGGGCCTCGATCGTGAGCGTATCTTCGGTCAGGCTTATGGCGCGCGATTGCCCCAGCATGTTGATGAGGCGTGCATCTTGGCCGTCGCGCTGGCAAAAGGCGATGGCATCCCCCAGGATGATGCTTGCTTCCTCGTCCACTGTCTCTCCCGTTCTTTAGCTCTGAGCTCGCACGCGAGCGGCGCCGAGTTCGGTCAGATGGTATTTCTGGCCATGCTTGATGACCAAGCCGGCCTGCGCCAAGTCATTGAGCGTGCGTGACCAAGTGGGGGCCGAGTTTCCAAACGCCCTCGCCAGATCGGTTGCACCGCACGCTTGATTTTGCGCCAGATAGCCCAGCGCGGCGTTGCCGCGGTCGCTTACGAACACGTCCGGTTGTGGCTGCGCATACTGATTTGCTGCATTAGGATACATCATTTGAGCTGCTGGTTGTTGAGAACTCTGCATCGGTGGCATTTGCTGTTGAAAACTTTGAGGCCACTGTTGGTAAGGCTGCGGAGGCATCTGCTGGGCCCAAGGGCTGTACTGCTGCTGCGGCATCTGCTGGTACGGCTGCTGATATCCCTGCTGGTACTGCTGCGGGAACTGCTGGCCATACCCCAGTGGCGGCATCTGCTGATATGGATATCCCTGTTGGTACGGCTGATAGCCCATTTGCTGGCCACCCGGTGCCCCCGTCGCCTGCTGCATTGCTGCTGCATCCTGATCCGCCAGCGGCACGGTCTCTGGCATGTTTGGCGGCATCGACATCGATGTCGCCTGGGGCTCTTGTGTAGGAAGCATTCCGGGATGCTGCATCTGCCCCACGGGGGGCTGCATCTGCTGCGTTGCCATGGGCTGCTGCGCAAAAGCTCCCGGCAGGGGATATGTGGGCTGCTCCGTCTCGGGCCGCACGGCAGCACCGCGTCCGCCGGCGCGCTCGATTTCCTGCACGCGTTTAGGGTCCAGGCTTACCGTAACCACGGTGCCGTTGCCCATGTTGTCCTCGATGGATACGGCACCGCCGGCGTTTTCCAAATACTCTTGCACCATGGGAAACCCTGCTCCGGTTCCACGGATATAGCGCTTCATCTTGCTGTTTGCGCTGGTAACGCCAAAGTCGAAAGCGCGTTCCTTGTCGTCGATGCCGGGTCCTTGATCGGCAAAGCGGATGGTGTCTCCGCCGTCCAGAATCGAGATGATGGGCTCGGCAAAGTGCGCGTGGATAAAGTTTTCGACAATCTCGCGGATGACCATGAGCGAGATATGGCCACCTTGTTCTTTCATGCACTGGTAGACGGTGTTGGTAGTCTCTTCCAAATACGTGCGGACATCTTGCGGATCAATGACGATCACACGCGGTGTCGACAGCATGTCGTCATAGACGGCGATACGCGCGGCGTACATGGCTTTTGGCGCCTGCGTGGTCGTCTGCTCGCCTTCCGCACGCTCTTCGCGCACGCCGGTGATGTGCTCGTTGTCGGGTGCCGGGTCTCCGGAATCGACCATGGTGTAAAAGTCGTCAGACATGCCACTCGCAATCTTCCAAAAGGTTTCGAACAAATAGTAGCTCACCGCGCAATGTTTCTCATCTTTCGACAACTTTTCAAAACCTGTTGAAAACTTTGGAAAACGGGCGAAAAGTTCTCAACATTGCCAACATGACCTGTTGAAAACTCGATGAAATATCGTGAAAAGTTGTCATGCACCGCTAAATCGAGCTTGGCTTATGGGGGAACCGTGTGAACTGCGCAACCTTTTACCTTTGATTTCTTGACATTTGAACATTGATTTCCCTACAATCTTCAAGCTCACGTGTCTATATCTGCGTCCGCGTCCCCGCGGACACTCGAAATGCAGCAGGAGGAACTTAAGATGAAGCGTACGTATCAGCCTAATAAGCGTAAGCGTGCCAAGACCCATGGCTTCCGTGCCCGTATGGCCACTAAGGGTGGTCGTGCCGTGCTCGCCCGTCGTCGCGCCAAGGGCCGCAAGCGTCTCACTGTCTAGCAGCGATACACACATCTCGCATGAAGACTATTAAGTCTCGGCAAGATTTCGAGCATGTGTTCAGTCAGGGGCGTCGTTTCAATCACCCTCTGATTCGAATGACCATATGTGAATCGGTTGGCGAAGGCGACTCCGGAAGGGTCGCCTTCGTTGGTGCTAAACGACTCGGTTGTGCTGTCGTGCGCAACCGATCTAAGCGTGTGATGCGCGAGGCCGCCCGCAGCTGTGGATTTCCCGTTGCGGGTTATGACATCATCTTGTTCGCGACTCCCAAGACGAGGGTTTCCTCGCCGGAGGAGATGGACAAGGCGTTGCGTTCGCTTATGAAACGCGCCGGCGTTGCCGGGGAGGAGCGATGAGCAATCACGTTTTGCGACGTGTTGCCATCGCTCCTATTCGCATATATCAACAGGTTGTTTCGCCCTTATTACCTGACGCCTGCATTTATTACCCAACGTGCTCGCAATACGCCGTTCAGGCGATTGAGAAGTACGGTGTTTTGAGAGGCTGCTGGCTTGCCGTGAGGCGCATCGCTCGCTGCAATCCCCTGCACGTCGGCGGTTATGACCCTGTGCCTTAGCGGGCACTCGCTATCGGAGGAAAACTTACATGTGGGATTGGATCGTTAACATCCTTTTCGAGCTGCTCAAGCTCATCCAGACCTTTGCGGTCGACTGGGGCCTGTCCATCATCATCCTGGTGGTCATCATCCGTCTGCTGCTGACGCCGCTCATGCTCAAGTCGACCAAGTCGACGGCTCGCATGCAGGTGCTGCAGCCCAAGATGCTCGAGATCCAGGAGCGCTACGCCGACGACCCCCAGCGTCAGGCCGAGGAGATGCAGAAGTTCTACAGCGAGAACAAGTTCAATCCGCTGGCCGGCTGCCTGCCGCTTCTGATTCAGATGCCCATCCTTTTCGCCCTGTTCACGCTTCTGCGCAACCTGCCGCAGTACTTTAACGAGGGCACGTTCTCGTTCTTTAACATTCTGCCCGATCTGACCACCACGCCGAGCGCCTCTTTTGCCGATGGCTTTATGGTTGCGCTGCCTGCGCTGATCTGCCTGATCCTGTTTGCTGTCTTGACCCTGATTCCGCAGCTGTATATGTCCCGCAATCAGACTGGTCAGCAGGCCCAGAGCATGCGCATGATGGCTGTCGTCATGACCGTCATGATGCTTTGGATGGGCTGGAGCCTGCCCGTCGGCGTTCTGCTTTACTACGATGTGTCTTCTGCCTGGCAGGTTATCCAGCAGATCTTCGTGACGCAGAAGGTTATCGACAAGGCCAAGGCCGATGAGGAGGAGCGCCTTAAGAACGCTCCGCTGCAGGTCGAGGTTACCCGTCGCGAGAAGAAGCCGCGTCCGCACAAGAAGAAGTAGTCGGGATATCAATCTTATTTAGGTACCTAACTTTTGGAGTACGTTATGTCTGAAGAGATCATCGAGGATATGCTTGAGGAGGTTGCCCCGCAGATTGCGGGCGATTATCCCGAGATTGCACAGCGCTACAAGGCCGGTGAAGAGCTGACCGATGAGGAGCTCGACACCATTGCCGATGTTGCGATTTCCATTCTGCGTTCCATCCTTTCGCACTTCGATGCCGCCAACTCTCCTATTGATGAGTACGAGGGCGACGAGGGCGAGCTGATTTTGGATGTTACGGCTCCTGATCTTGCTGTTCTCATTGGCCGTCATGGTCGTACCCTCGATGCTCTTCAGGTCATGTTCTCTTTGCTGGTGAGCCGCAAGCTTGGCTTTAGGTATCCGGTTGTGGTTGACGTTGAGGGCTACAAGAGCCGTCGTCAGGACAAGGTTGCCTCTATGGCTCAGTCTGCTGCCGAGCGTGCCATCCGTACTCATAAGAGTGTTTCGCTTCCGCCCATGAATGCCTATGAGCGCCGACTGGTTCATATTGCGCTTCGTGGCAATGATGCCGTCGATACCCATTCTGAGGGTTCTGACCCTGATCGCCATGTGGTGATTGTTGCTCGATAATCTAGTCGAGCTTATGCTAAGGGGACGTGGTTTCCACGTCCCTTTTTTTGTCAAAAGTTCTCGATACACTGATTTTTGTCAGAAAGGAGCTTCTGTTGTTTGTACTTACTGATCAGCAAGCTGACGAGATGCTAAGTCATCTTTCTTCCTATTGCAAAGAGTATTCCTTGACCGTAACTGATGCTGAGCTCAGGAAATGTATTCAGCATTTGGATTTGGTTTTGGAAACAAATAAGACAACCAATCTCACTCGTATTCTTAACGTTGAAGATGCTGCGGTACTACATATCCTCGACTCACTTGTCTTGCTCCCTTATATCAATAAGGCTCCTGAGGGAGCTTTGCTCGATATGGGGACAGGCGCAGGCTTCCCTGGTATTCCATTAACGATAACCACGCATCGTAAAGCTACTTATATTGACTCTGTTGGCAAGAAGGTTGATGCTGTCAATTCTTTTGTTCATACACTTGGATTGAAATATGGACATGCAGTCCATGACCGCCTTGAAGAATATGCTCGAAGCCATAAGAAGCAGTTTTCTGTCGTAACCGCCCGCGCACTGGCTTCGCTACCGATTCTTGTTGAGTATGCGGCTCCGTACCTCAAGGATGGAGGGCTATTTGTTATCACGAAGGGCAATCCATCGGATGAGGAGCTTGCTTCCGGCATGTCAGCAGCTAAGATCTGCGGCTTCACTTTGCTTCTGAATGACACAATCGATTTGCCTGAGGGCCTGGGCCATAGGGAGTTCATTGTTCTTAAGAAGAGTCATCCGGCTTCCGTTTCATTGCCTCGTGCAAATGGCATGGCAAAGAAGAATCCGCTTGCCTAGATGTTTCACGTGAAACATAATGGATACTAACAACTTGCAGTGTTTCACGTGAAACATGGCGGTTGATATCGAATCGGATTGTTTCACGTGAAACATCCTCCGTTTGACAGCTTTAATACACACCAGGAGGGACCGTGGGATTTCGCGACGTTAAGCGTTCGAAGAGCGCAAAAGACACGCGTATTATTGCAATCATCAATCAAAAAGGCGGCGTCGGTAAGTCAACGACGGCTGTAAACCTTGCAGCAGCTCTGGGTGAACAGGGACGCAAGACGCTGATTGTCGATTTTGATCCGCAGGGAAACAGTACAAGTGGATTTGGAATTGAAAAAGAAGACCTTGATCAGTGCATCTATGATGCATTGCTGAATGACGTGCCGGCAGAATCGCTCGTTCTTGATACAAATTGCAAAAAGGTATTCGTTATTCCGGCGACAATTCAGCTTGCAGGCGCCGAAATTGAGCTCGTAAGCGCAATTGCTCGTGAAACCCGCCTCAAAGATTTGCTTGAGCCCATTCAAGACGAATTCGATTTTATTTTCATTGACTGTCCTCCTTCGCTCGGCCTGCTTACCATCAACGCTTTGACCGCAGCAGACAGCGTTTTGATTCCGATTCAGTGCGAGTATTACGCACTCGAGGGCGTTACGAAGCTGCTTGAGTCAATGAAGATGGTCAAATCACGTCTGAACAAGGGCTTAGACACCTATGGCGTGCTTATGACCATGTATGACTCGCGTACTTCTCTGTCGAATCAGGTTGTTGAGGAAGTTCAGTCGTACTTTGGTGACAAGGCGTTTAAGACGCTGATCCCCCGTACGGTTAAAATCTCCGAAGCACCGTCTTTTGGAGAACCGGTAATTACCTATGCACCTCAAAATAAGGGTGCAAAAGCGTATATGAACCTTGCAAAAGAGGTGATCAAGCGTGCCTAGTGTAAAGAAACGTGGTGGATTGGGACGTGGACTCAATGCTTTGGTCTCAGAGGCCGAGTATGAGACCGGTGGTTCGGCTGCATCCGCGTCAAAGGCTGCATCTGAAACGAAACTACCTATTGAGGATATTGTTCCCAACCCTAACCAGCCGCGAATTCACTTTAACGAAACCGAACTTCGCGAGTTGAGCGAGTCAATCCAAGAACATGGCGTTTTGCAGCCGCTTTTGGTTCGCAAGCATGGAAACGGCTATGAGATCATCGCTGGTGAGCGTCGTTACCAGGCGTCAAAGCTTGCTGGCCTTGAAGAATTGCCAGTCATCATTAAAGAGGTAAATGATGAAGAGATGCTTGCTCTTGCTCTTATCGAAAACCTTCAGCGTTCTGATCTGAATCCCGTCGAAGAGGCCAAGGGCTATCGTCAGCTTATCGATGCCAGCGGTATGACTCAAGAGGCATTGTCGAAGGCAGTAAGCAAGTCACGCTCTGCAATTACAAACTCACTGCGTCTTCTCGATCTCCCCGAAGTAGTTCAGCAGATGATTTTTGAGGGCAAACTTACTGCTGGTCATGCACGTGCGATTCTTGCGGTTCCCTATGAAGACGCGCGTATTCGACTTGCAGAGAAAGTTGTTGCAGAGGGCCTTTCCGTAAGAGTGACAGAAAATCTTGCTCCGTTGTTTTCTGCCGGAGAGACACCTAAGACGCCGAGACCTGCAACGCCTCAGTCTTTTAAAAAGGCTGCCCGTGTACTTCGTCAGGTATTTAATACCAACGTGCGTGTGAAGAGCTCGCGTGGAAAGAATAAGATTGAGATTGAGTTTAAAGACGAGGAAGAGCTCTCTCGTATTCTTGGCGAAATGATTCAGTTTGATCAAGGAGGCCAAGATGAGGAATAAGATTTTAACAGCGATTGCATTGGCTACGACTGTCGTGGCTGGTGCCTCTGCTGGCTATAAGATCGCGACAGACGATGAACTGCGAGGTCGTTTGCTTCGTGGCGCGCAAGATATCGTCGATACTTCCAAAAAGAAAATGGATGTTATGACCGAAGATGTTGCCATGCGCACGGCTCAGGTAACGAAGAATCCCAAGATTAACCAAAGTTGGGTTAGCAACCAATGGGAAAATGTAGGTTATTAGGTACCTAACAATTACTCAGCATATTTTGAGGGGTCCTTGTCTGATTCATGAGACAAGGACCCCTTATTTTGGCCGTAAAAATGGGACAGGTAGCAGCTGATTCAAAATTAAGGTCAATAAATGAAACGACCCCGGTTGCATATTCTGTAACCGGGGTCGTTCGATGTTTCACATGAAACGTTATGGGATGCGACTCCCCTATGCGTTCTTCTGAACTTTGAAGCGCTGCTTCAGCTGTCCGCAAGCAGCGTCAATATCGTTACCACGGGAGTTACGAATCGTGGTCTCGATGCCACGGGACTCAAGACGACGCTGAAGATCCTCAACCTTATGAATCGGCGACGGCTTGAGCGGGCTACCCTCGATGTCGTTAAGCTGAATCAGGTTAACGTGGCACAGCGTTCCCTCGCAGAAGTCGCAGAGCGCCTGCATTTCGGGATTCGTATCGTTGACGCCTTCGATCATGGCATACTCATAGGTCGGGCGGCGGCCGGTCTTCTCGGTGTAGAGCTGAAGCGCTTCGTGAAGGCGAAGCAGCGTGTACTTCTTAACACCGGGCATGAGCTTATTGCGCGTCGACTGGATGGCGGAATGCAGGGAAACGGCAAGCGTGAACTGCTCGGGGATGTCGGCAAATTTGCGAATACCGGGAATAACGCCGCTGGTAGAGACGGTGAGGTGACGAGCGCCGATACCGATGCCATCGGGGTCGTTGAGGATTCGCAGCGCCTTGAGAACCTCGTCGTAGTTGGCAAACGGCTCGCCCTGGCCCATGAAGACAACGCTCGTGGCGCGCTCGCCAAAGTCGTTGGATACATGAAGTACCTGGTCGACGATCTCTTGAGCGGTCAGAGAGCGCTTGAGGCCGTTGAGACCGGTAGCGCAAAAGGCACAGCCCATGCCACAGCCTGCCTGGGTGGAAACGCAGACGGAAAGCTTGTTACGACGGGGCATGCCGACGGTCTCGACGGAAACGCCGTCGTGGTACTCGAGCAGATACTTGCGAGAGCCATCTTTGGAAACCTGCTTGGTGAGTTCAGTCGGCGTGTCAAAGGCAAAAGCCTCTTTAAGCTGCTCGCGGAAAGCCTTGGGAAGGTTGGTCATATCGTCAAACGAACAAACGTTCTTCTCAAAGACCCATTCGATGAGCTGCTTCGCGCGGAAGGCGGGCTGGCCAAGCTCGGCCACGAGCTCGCGAATATCGTTTTGGCTCAAGTCGCGAATGTCCTGAGATTTAGTCCTGGGATTCATGGAAGCCTTTCGATTTTGGGGAAACGTAGAGGGTATCGCTACAATATGGTATCAGCTGCAGAAATTATAGAGGAGGAGTCTGCCCATGCCGGGTAAAAGCCTAGAGAACATGCACGTTGCGGTCTTGGCGGGCGGTCATTCCGCTGAGCGCGAGATCTCGCTCAATTCGGGAAAGAACGTCGTGGTTGCCTTGAAGGAGGCCGGCTACACTTCGGTGGAGCTGCTCGACACGGCTGCCGATGATTTTATGGTAACCATGGCGACCGGCGGCTTTGACGTGGCGTTTATCGCCATGCACGGTGTCGGCGGCGAGGATGGCGCCATGCAGGGCGCCATGGAGACCCTGGGTATCCCCTACACGGCCTCGGGCGTGCTTGCCAGCGCCTGCGGTGCCGACAAGGAGGTCTCTAAGCTCCTGTACGCCAAGGCGGGCATTCCCATTGCCCCCGGCCTCGCGCTCGAGGTGGGCGATGAAGTCGATATCGATCATATCGTCGAGGTTTGTGGCGAGCGCTGCTTTGTGAAGCCGGCCGTCAACGGTTCCAGCTATGGCATTTCCCTGGTCCATGAGCCCTCCGAGCTGCCCGCGGCAATCGCCAAGGCGTTTGCGTACGGCGACAAAGTGCTGGTCGAGAAGTGCATCGAGGGTACCGAGATCACCGTCGGTGTGTACGGCGAGGACGACGTGCGCGCTCTGCCGATTGTCGAGATTCGCAAACCCGAGGACTGCGAGTTCTACGATCTGGACGTGAAATATGTCGACCCTACGGACATCCATCGCATTCCGGCGCAGATTTCACCCGAGAATTACGCTCGCGCTCAGGAGCTTGCCTGTGCTGCTCACAAGGCCCTCGGTTGCCTGGGCATCTCGCGCAGCGATTTTATCGTGAGCGAGGACGGCCCCGTTATCCTCGAGACCAATACCATTCCCGGCATGACCGATACGTCGCTGTATCCGGACGAGATCCGCCACACCGACGACATGACGTTCCCGCAGGTCTGTGACAGCCTGATTCGTATGGGCCTTCGTCGAGCGGGCATTGCATGCTAATCGAGGCCGCGGTTTCGTCAGGAACGCCGAAGTTTGTCATCGACTCCTATGCCACGCTTGCCGAACGCGCCAAAACGCAGTCCTTCGGCCTTATCGAGGAAGATGTGATTGTCCTCGATACCGAGACCACAGGTCTTTCGGTGCAGGACAATGAGCTGATCGAGATCTCGGCGGCCCGTCTTTCGGGCCGCGAGGTCGTCGACCGCTTCGATACCTTCGTGCATCCCAAGCAGCTGATTCCCGCCGAGATCACCGAGCTCACGAGCATTACAAATGCCGATGTGGCGGATGCCCCGTCGGCCGTTGAGGCCGTAGCCGCTCTCGCCGATTTTGTCGGTGGTTGCCCGGTAATCGCACATAACGCCACGTTCGACCGCTCGTTTATCGAGTCGGTCAAAGGCGGCGTCAACGTGAGCGATATCTGGATCGATTCGCTGGCGCTGTCGCGCATCGCGCTTCCGCGCCTGGCATCGCACAAGTTGTCTTTTATGGCCGATCTGTTTGGCTGTGACTCGGTATCACACCGTGCCAATGCCGACGTCGACGCCCTGTGTGGCGTATGGCGCGTGTTGCTCGTGGCGCTCACCGACTTGCCTCAGGGCCTCATGGCGCGCCTAGCCGACATGCATCCGGATGTGCCTTGGTCCTATCGTCCTATCTTCTCATTCTTGGCAGGGCAG
Organism: uncultured Collinsella sp.; assembly: GCA_902489965.1. Lineage (GTDB taxonomy): Bacteria > Actinomycetota > Coriobacteriia > Coriobacteriales > Coriobacteriaceae > Collinsella. The sequence continues at coordinate 889 of CABUCA010000038.1, read as the reverse complement.
AACCCTGGTTCTATCTTCTCTCTCAGCGCCGCTCGTGCTGACGTTCTCAAGGCCGATCGCGCCGACGATCGGGTGGACGCCGACGAACTGCCGGTCCTCAAGATGCCGAGTCGTGAGGAGATTGAGGCAGACTATGCGCCAGGTGGCCTGGTCAATCGCATGTATCCCACCTACGAGCCGCGTGATGAGCAGATCGCGATGGCGCTCGAGGTCCGCGATGCGCTGGTCACGGGCACTCATCGTGTAATTGAGGCGGGCACGGGCGTCGGCAAATCGATGGCCTATCTGGTGCCTTTTGCCGAGGCAGCGCGCCGTAACAACATCACGGTTGGTATTGCGACCAAATCGAACAATCTTGCCGACCAGCTCATGTACCATGAGCTGCCAAAACTTGCCGAGCAACTGGACGGTGGTCTGTCATTTTGCGCTCTCAAGGGGTATGACCACTATCCATGCCTGCGCAAGCTTGAGCGCATGAGCCGCGGCCAGGTCGAGATTACCACCAAGCGCGATCCGGCGGACACGCTCACGGCGGTCGCGGTCATTATGGCGTACGTCTGCCAATCAGCCGATGGCGACCTCGACTCGCTTGGTATTCGGTGGCGCAGCGTCAACCGCCCCGACTTTACGACGGCCTCGCGCGAGTGTGCTCGTCGCCTCTGCCCGTTTTTCCCTGATAAATGTTTGGTCCACGGCGCTCGTCGTCGTGCGGCGCATGCCGATGTGGTGGTCACCAACCATTCCCTGCTGTTCCGCAATGTCGCGGCCGAGGGCAGGATTTTGCCTCCGATTCGTCATTGGGTAATCGACGAGGCCCATTCCATCGAGCGCGAGGCACGCCGTCAGTGGGCGCGCGTGGTATCGGCGGATGCCAGTCGTCAGATTCGCG
>CABUCA010000037.1 GCA_902489965.1 uncultured Collinsella sp. | reverse complement strand
CCGCTGCGCGCTTCGCGCTGCGGGGGCTCCTCCGTCCTGCGGAAAAATTTGGAGAGTAACCCTGTGCCCGGCCTGCGATAACTAAGGGGTCGCCGCGTTTATCTTGAGGTGCTGCATATACAAAGCTGGAAGGGTCTGAATTGCGCTTTGTCGATATATGCCCTTTTTCCTGATGGGACCGTGCTTGAGGGGCGTCTTCATGAGTTGCGGTGAAATAGGGACTGTTTTACCAGTTAAAAGGTCTAATCAGTCCTTATTTCACCGCAACTGAAACAGGGGCGCACTCCAAGAGAGCGCCCCTGCCGGGTTTCCATAGTACTGGCGAAACAGTTTTATAGTTCTGGCGAAGCAGTCCTTGAGATCCGCCTTGCCTTATGCCAAGAACTCCTTGGTGGTCGCCACGATATTGGCGGCGTCCAGGCCGTACTTGTGCAGGAGTTCGGCACCCGGGCCGGACTCGCCGAAGGTGTCGTTGACGCCGATCTTCTTGAGCGGCGTCGGGCACTGCTCGCACAGGACGTCGGCAACGGCGCTGCCCAGGCCACCGATCACGGAGTGCTCCTCGACGGTCACGACGTGGCCGGTCTTGGTGGCGCTCTTGACGATCAGGTCGGCATCGATGGGCTTGATGGTGTGCATGTTGATGACCTCAGCGTCGATACCCTCAGCAGCGAGCTGCTCGGCGGCCTCGAGAGCCTCGCCGACCATCAGGCCGCAGGCGATGATGGTCACATCGGCGCCCTCGCGCATGACAATGCCCTTACCCAACTCGAACTTGTAGGTCTCGGGGTCGTTGATGACCGGCGAGGCCAGACGGGCGAAACGCATGTACACGGGGCCGTCGCACTCGTAGGCGGCGCGCGTCACGGCTCGGGCCTCCACGTCATCGGCCGGGACGATAACGGTCATGCCGGGGATGACACGCATCAGGGCGATATCCTCGCAGCACTGGTGAGTAGCGCCGTCCTCGCCCACCGAGATGCCGGCGTGCGTGGCGCCGATCTTAACGTTGAGGTGCGGGTAGCCGATGGAGTTGCGGACCTGCTCGAAGGCACGGCCGGCGGCAAACATGGCAAAGCTGCTCGCGAAGGCGACGCGGCCGGTGGTCGCGATACCGGCGGCAACACCCATCAGGTTGCTCTCGGCGATGCCCACATCGAAGAAGCGGTCGGGGCAAGCGGCCTTAAACTTACCGGTCTGCGTGGCGGCGGCCAGGTCGGCGTCGAGGACCACAAAGTCATCGTGCTCGTTGGCGAGCTCGACGAGGGCCTCGCCGTAGCTTACACGCGTGGCGATTTTCTTGACGTCTGCCATCCTAGAGCTCCTCTCCGGCGGCCGTGAGCTCTGCCATGGCCTGCTCAAACTGTTCATCGTTGGGGGCCTTGCCGTGCCAACCAACCTGGTTCTCCATAAAGGAAACGCCCTTGCCCTTCATGGTCTCGGCGATGATGGCGGTCGGCTGACCCTTGGTGGCGCGGGCCTCGGCAAAGGCGGCGCGGATCTGGTCGAAATCGTTGCCGTCGGCAAGCTCCACCACGTGGAACTTAAAGGCGCGGAACTTGTCGGCGAGCGGCATGGGGTCGTTGACCTCCTCGACGGGGCCGTCGATCTGCAGGCCGTTGTGGTCAACGATCACGCAGAGGTTATCGAGCTGCTGGTTGCCGGCAAACATGGCGGCCTCCCAGACCTGGCCCTCCTCGCTCTCGCCATCGCCCAGCAGGGCGTACGTGCGGTAAGTATCACCCCAGTGCTTGGCGGCAACCGCCATGCCCACGGCAGCGGAGATGCCCTGGCCCAGCGAGCCGGTGGACATATCGACGCCCGGGGTGTCGTTCATGTTGGGATGGCCCTGCAGGTGGCTGCCGATATGACGCAGCGTCTCGAGGTCCTCCTTGGGGAAGAACCCGCGCTCGGCGAGCACGGCGTACAGACCCGGAGCACAGTGGCCCTTGGAGAGCACAAAGCGATCGCGGTCGGCCTTGCGGGGATCGGCCGGGTCGACGTTCATTTCCTCAAAGTACAGATAGGTCATGATGTCGGCAGCGCCGAGCGAACCGCCCGGATGGCCGGACTTGGCAGCGTGCACTCCGGTGACGATGCCCTTCCTTACCTCGTTGGCAACCTTTTTGAGCTCTTCGTCGCTCATTGTGCCTTCCTTTCATCCTCATTAGACAAAATGCGCACGGCACCGAAGGTAATCCCAACACAGCCGCAATGCACGTACGTCATTCATTATGCTGGAAACTGATGGCTTTACCAGAGTTTTTATCACTATTTGAACAATTTAGCAGGCAGAACCGCTGATGAAACGGTTTATCAATGTGAACGTCTTTTGGATGGAACGCGGTCGACCCTACGCGCTAATGTCCTTGAATCCCTCGCCGAAGGCTTCCGTAACGTCGGCAACCGTCACGATGGCATGAGGATCGCGCTCGCGCACGATCGTCTTGAGGGTATTGAGCTCTCGACGGCTCACGATGACCATAACCACTGGCTTCTCGGCACCCGAATACATGCCAGTCGCCTTAAACTTGGTACAACCACGACCCAGGCCATACATGATATCGGCAGCGATATCAGGGAACTTGTCCGAGATGATGAGTACCATACGGCGTTTGTTGCCACCATCGACCACGGCATCGATCACGTAGCCGCTAATGACCATCGAAAGGCCTGCATACAGTGCGTTTTCGATTGAAAAGACCGGAGCCGATAGCGCGCATACGGCAACATCGATCGCCATGACGGTCGAGCCCACCGGCAGCGAGGTGTTACGCGAGATGATTTGGCCAATCGTGTCCGAGCCGCCGGTGTTGGCGCCGGCGCGCAACACCATGCCGTAACCGATGCCCGTAATAATGCCGCCCCACATGGCAGGGAGCATCAGGTCCGCATCCGCCAGAGGTGCTACAAACGGGGCGAACAGATCGGTAAAGAAGCCCAGCAGCACAAAGCCCGTCGCGGTCTGCACCACGTAGAACATGCCGCCCTCGCGCATAACGACCAACAACAGCAAGGCGTTCATCACGATCGTCTGAATACCAACGGGAAGCGATAGGCCGCGCGCCGCGCCGACCGCCTGGATAATGGTGGCAAGGCCCGTAACACCACCGGCGGCAAGACCGTTGGGAATCAAAAACAAGTCGGTCGCGATGGCGGCCAGAGCGCACCCCAACATGATCTGGGGCAGGTCGTGAAAGAAGTTCATCGAAAGAATGCGCTTGATGTCCAGACGATATGCCATGCTGCCTCCCTCAAAAAAGCGCACCCAAACGGATGCGCTTTGAACTTCTTCTTGTATTCGATTCTACCGATTCGCCGGACAAAAACCACCCCTGCGCAGGGTTTGCTCTGGATACAAAACCACCCTGCTGGGAGGGTTTTAATCCATCTCCACATAAACCGGGCGGTTTATGCAGACGGGGTCTCCGCGTCAGCGTTGCCGGTGGCCCAGCGATGGTAGCCAATAACAAACGGGTCCAGGTCGCCATCGTCAAGAACGGCCTCGACATTGCTGGTCTCCACACCCGAGCGTAAATCCTTGACCATCTGGTACGGGTAGAGCACGTAGCTGCGAATCTGGTTGCCAAAACCAATCGTGGTCTTGGGTCCGCGGATCTCATCGAGCGCCTCGGCGCGCTTCTCGAGCTCAATCTCGTACAGACGAGCCTTGAGGATCTGCATGCACGCGGCCTTGTTCTGGATCTGGCTGCGCTCATTTTGGCAGGTAACCACAATGCCGCTGGGGAAATGCGTCACGCGCACGGCGGAGTCGGTGGTGTTGACGCCCTGACCGCCCGGGCCACTCGCGTGGTACACGTCCACGCGGATGTCATCAGGACTGATCTCGATGTCGATATCATCGGGTAGCACGGGGATGACCTCGACGCCGGCAAACGTGGTCTGGCGGCGCTTCTTGTCGTCGGTGGGGCTAATGCGCACCAAGCGGTGGACGCCGGCCTCGGCGCGCAGCATGCCGAATGCGTCCTTGCCCTCGACGGTAAAGGTAGCGCGGTCGATGCCGATGACCTCGGCCGCGGGACAGTCGTTGATGGTGACCTTCCAGCCGCGACGCTGGCAGTACTTCATGTACATCTTAAAGAGCATGAAGGTCCAGTCCTGGGCCTCCAGACCACCCTGTCCGGGCTTGATGGTCACAATGGCATCGCCGTGATCGAACTCACCGGTAAACCAGCTCGAAAGCTCAAGCTCGTCGATGGCACGGGCAAGGCGCTCTGCCGTAGCGGCAGCTTCCTCGCGCAATGCAGCGGCGTCGGGGTCATCCCCCATCTCCTCGGCAAGCTCCAGCGCGGCGCGGGCATCGGAAAGCTCGCCGCGCGCGGTGTCCACGGCAGCGATATCTTCCTTGGTGCGCGCGATCTCCTCCATGGTGGCACGGGCAGCGTCGGCATCATCCCAAAAGCCGGGGGCCACGCTTTTAGCCTCGAGCTCAGTCACGCGCGTGCGCTTTTCGTCCAAATGGAGATACGACTCGACCTCGCCGAGCCGGTCCGCAAACGCGTCCAGCTCGGCGGGCGTTACCTCTAAAGCCTCAGCCATTAACGATTCCTGCCGTGGCAGTACTTAAACTTCTTGCCGCTACCGCAGGGGCACGGGTCGTTGCGGCCCACGTTGACGTACGGATCGTCGCTCTCGGACTTGCGATAGGTGGTCACCTTGCCACCGTTGTTGACGGCAGCCGGTCCGCCTTGGACAGCCGTGCGGGCCTGCACCTGCGCCTGCTTGCGCAGCACCGAGTCGCCGTTGTCGCCATCGACCTCGGCGGGACCGGAGAAGCGCGCACCCTCGAGCGCGGGCTCCTCCTTGTGCTCCACGGCACGCGGGGCAGCCTTGATCTCGATGCGCAGAACCGTGCGCAGGTAATCCTCGTACATGGTGTCGACGAGCATCTGGAACGCGCCGTAGGCCTCGGTCTTGTACTCGACCAGCGGGTCGCGCTGGCCAAAGCCGCGCAGGCCGATGCCGGTCTTGAGGTAGTCCATCTCCTGCAGGTAGTTCATCCAGCGGGTATCGATGACGCGCAGCATAACCTGGGTGTTGAGCTCGCGCATCAGGTCCTCGCCCAAGCGCTCGGCCTTCATGTTGTAGCACTTCTCTACGTAAGCCAGGACATCGGCAGCCAGGGCCTCATAATCCTCGTCGGGGAACTTCGGCGTATCGATGTGGCCGGTGAGCTCCACAACCCACTTGCGCAGGCCCTCCAGGTCGCGCTCACCATCGTGACTGTCCTTGGTGCAGAACTCCTGCACGCAGCGGTACACGGTATCGTGCATGACCTCGGTGATGTGGTCGGTCAGATCCTTGCCGTCCAGAATCTTATTGCGCTCGGCGTAGATGACCTGGCGCTGCTTGTTCATGACGTCGTCGTACTCAAGGACGCTCTTACGCATGGAGAAGTTGATGCTCTCGACCTTGTGCTGGGCGCTCTCGACGGCCTTGGAGATGATCTTGTGCTGGATGGGCATGTCGTCGCCCATGTCGGCCGTAACCATCATCTTGGAGACGCGGTCCATCTTGTCGCCACCGAACAGGCGCATGAGGTCGTCCTCGAGCGACAGGTAGAACTGGGTCTCGCCCGGATCGCCCTGACGGCCGGAACGGCCACGCAGCTGGTTGTCGATGCGGCGGGACTCATGGCGCTCGGTGCCGATAACGGTCAGGCCGCCGGCGGCAAGCACGCGCTCGCGCTCGGCCTTGCAGGTCTCCTTGGCTTCGGCGTTAAACTGCTCGAGCTGCTCGGGCGTCACGTCCTCCATGGTCAGGCCCTCGTACTCCAGGCGCTCGCGCACCAGCTCGTCGGGGTTGCCGCCCAGCAGGATGTCGGTACCACGACCGGCCATGTTGGTGGCGATGGTCACGGCGCCGTAGCGTCCGGCCTGGGCAACGATGTGGGCCTCGCGCTCGTGATGCTTAGCGTTGAGGACCTCGTGCGCGATGCCGCGCTTGGTAAGGGCGGCGGACAGCTTCTCGGAGCTCTCGATGGAGACGGTGCCCACCAGGACCGGCTGGCCCTTGGCGTGACGCTGCTCGACATCGTCGGCGACGGCATTGTACTTGGCCTGGATGGTGCGGTACACCAGGTCCTCGTGGTCCACGCGCTGCACAGGCTTGTTGGAGGGGATGACCTCGACGGGCAGCTTGTAGATCTCGCGGAACTCGGCATCCTCGGTAAGTGCCGTACCGGTCATGCCGGAGAGCTTGTCATACAGACGGAAGTAGTTCTGCAGGGTGATGGTGGCCAGCGTCTGATTCTCCTCGCGCACGAGCACGCCCTCTTTGGCCTCGATGGCCTGGTGCAGGCCCTCGGAGTAACGGCGGCCTTCCATAATGCGGCCGGTGAACTCGTCGACGATCTTGACCTCGCCGTTGGTGACCACGTACTGCTTGTCGCGGTGGAACATGTACTGGGCCTTCAGCGCCTGCTGCAGGTGGTTGACAAGCTGGCCGGAGAGATCGGCATAGATGTCATCGATACCCAGGCGGCGCTCGATCTTCTTAAGGCCGCGCTCGGTAGCGGCAATGGTGTGCTTGGCCTCGTCCATGACATAGTCGCCCGTGGGCTCGACGTCCTCGGTGGCGGTGAGCATGTCGTGCGACACGTCCTCGCCGCGCTCAAGGCCACGCACGGCACGCGCGAAGTCCTTGTAGGTACTGGCGGACTTGGTGCCAGCGCCCGAGATGATCAGCGGGGTGCGGGCCTCATCGATCAGGATGGAGTCAACCTCGTCGACGATGGCGTAGTTGTGACCGCGCTGCACGCGCTGCTCGGGACGGGTAACCATGTTGTCGCGCAGGTAATCAAAGCCGAACTCGGAGTTGGTGCCGTAGGTGACGTCGGCCTGGTAGGCCGGGCGCTTGAGCTCGAGCGGCATGTTGTTCTGGAGCAGACCGACGGTCATGCCCAGGTACTTATAGATGCGGCCCATCCACTCGGAGTCGCGCTTGGCAAGGTAATCGTTGACAGTAACGACGTGCACGCCCTTGCCGGCAATAGCGTTGAGATAGCCGGCCAACGTGGAGACGAGGGTCTTACCTTCGCCGGTCTTCATCTCGGCGATGTGGCCCTCGTGCAGCGCCATGGCGCCAATGAGCTGCACGTCAAAGTGGCGCATACCCATGGTGCGCTTGGAAGCCTCACGCACGGTGGCAAAGGCCTCGGGGAGCATGTCGTCGAGCGACTCGCCGTTGGCGTAACGCTCGCGGAACTTATCGGTCTGGCCGCGGAGTTCCTCCTCGGTCATCTTCTCAAACTGGGGCTCAAGACCGTTGATCTGGTCGACGATCTTGTAGTAGCGCTTAAGGTCCTTATCGGATCCAAAGGACAGCAGCTTTGACATGAATCCCATGTGGTTTTCCTTTTTGGCCATCGCCCACGCCGTGCAGCTGCGGGCGAGTTAAACACAGATAATTGTACTTTAGCCAAACAAGGCGCGCCCCATACGGTCGACCTCGACCGCCACGTAATAACTACGACCAACCTGCCAAAAAGGGACAGGTTTATTTTGGCAGGTTTTATCTGGGCAAACGCCGCCTCTCTGTCATTTGGTGCAAACTAACCTGTCCCCTTCGCACCAATCTGGTGCAATGGGGACAGGTTGGCTTGCACCAATAAAAAGAAAAGGGCCGCGCACCCAAATGGATGCACGGCCCTCATGCCATGAATGCGAGTGATTCCGCGGCGAGCTATTTACTCAGCAGTCTCGGTGGTCTCGGCCTCGGCAGCGGCCTCCTCGACGGGAGCCTCTGCGGGAGCCTCAGCAGCCTGCTTGGCAGCCTCCTCGGCGAACTTAGCGGCACGCTTAGCCTTCTCGGCAGCCTTAGCCTCAGCGGCGGCCTTGCGAGCGGCCTCGGCCTCAGCAGCCTTGGCAGCCTTGGCAGCCTTGGCCTCCTCGGCCTTCTTGAGCTGGGCGGCAGCGGCGCCACCGAACTTGTCGGCGAAGCGCTGGACGCGTCCACCGGTGTCGACGAACTTCTGCTGGCCGGTGTAGAACGGGTGGCACTCGTTGCAAAGCTCAACCTTCATCTCGGACACGGTAGCGTGCGTCTTGAAGGTGTTGCCGCAGGAGCACGTCACCGTGCACTCGACATACTGGGGATGGATACCCTGCTTCATGGTAGGACTCCTTATTGGTCAGGCGCTGGTTACCGATCAGCGCATAAGGCGTCTTGGTTTCCGACCAAGACAACAAACTCGGCTATGGTACCACGGCGCCGCGTGTCCCACAAAAGGTTCACGGTCTTTTCGGCACGACATGAGCTGGACCTTAAATATCAACTTCATCCGAACACTCCCCCACATTCATCTCTCGTATGTATCGAGGTATTCCTGCTTGAGCGTCTGCGAGGACGACTTGATCTTTTCCACGAGCGTGCCGGCCTCGATGAAGTAGAACGAGTTGGTGAGGTCTGCCAGGTCGTCGAGTAGATGGCTTGAAATGAGCACGCTGCGTCCCCGCGCCACTTCGCTGCGCATCGCGTCGCAGGAGGTTTTCCGTTTTCCCGGATCGAGGCCGTTCAGCGGTTCATCGAGGATAAGGTACGGGCAACCGGTCGATATCGCCATGGCAAGCTTTACCTGCTGCTTCATTCCTGTCGAGAGTTTACGGGTCGGCTTGTCGAGATATGGGGAGATTCCGAGGGAGTCGCAGAGCGAGTCGATGTCGGCGGCCGATTTCCACGCCTCCCTAACGAAAGCAAGGTGCTCGATGGCCGATAGCGTGGGATAGAGATCCGCGCTGCCCGAAGAGCTCAGGTAGACGAGTTCTGCAAATTCGGCTGATCGACGTTGGCAGATTCCGTCTGCCGCCAGGCTTCCCGAGCGGATGCGGGTGGGAAATTGGCCCGACAGCGCTTCAAGAAGGGTGGTTTTCCCCGAGCCGTTGGGAGCAACGAGGCCCGCCGCCGTTCCCGGGCTCAGGAAAAGCGACCCGATTGAAAGTATCGTCGTGCTTCCGTATCCCACGCTCGCGTCCAGAAGCTCGAGCCCATGGTGCTTTTTCGCGGGTCCAGGCTGTTTGGGGGAACGTGTCGCAACGGCGCCGACCGCAAAAAAGACCGCGACGTATATCAGGGCCACGGCAAGCATCGATGCGCTGCCTGAACCGGAGCCGATGAATTCTGTCGGGAAGCATCCTACGTAGCCCGTGGCCTCGATAGGCGAGAACACGGCCAGCGGCAGGAGATTGAGCGCGGCGTTATGCTCCAGTGCCGAATCGGACAGTAACGGGAATGCCGGGGCCGCGACAAGCAGCGCGGAGGTAAGGGGGCCTGCGAGGACGCGCCTCGTTGCGGTCGATAGGACGGCGGAGCAAACGGATATCAAGGTTCCGCCCGCAAGCAGCGCGACAAGCAGGGCTGTGAAGACGTCTCCCGCGGTCGTGGTGGTAAGCGCGCCGTCATGGAAGAAGGCGATCGGGTACCCAATTTGCCCGAAGCCGTTTAGGGCCAAGGCGCAAATGCCCCCGGGTGCGAGGCCGGCGAGGAGCATCGCGGTCCCCGCGGCGATTATCGAAAACACGATCTGGATAAGGCGCCGGAATTTGGGCACGGGCGCCTTTGCCGCCAGGGTCCCAGGCCTTGTGGCGCCGAGCACGAGTATCGACGAGAGAAGGAAGGGGATGAAGGGAAGGAAAGACGGCGCCGTGGCAATGGCGTAAGGCAGGAAGGAAAGGAATGGCAGGTCGTTTGCGGAGGCCGGGATATCCGTGATGCCGGAGCTGCTCAGGGCACGGCAATACGCGAGGTCTGCGTCATTGGTCTCTCGGTCTCCCACGATGGACCCGGATTGGAAGCCTTCGTCCATGAGCGCGTAGTAGCTCTCGGCAGAATCGAGAAAGGCGGCGTCGGTTTGAGCGGCGAGGGCGGCGTTCGCGTATCTTGCAAGCTCCGCGTCAGCTTGCTGCTCTGGCGATAGGTCTGTGCCGCTGGCCTGGGGTGCGCGCGTATTGAATGCGTCGACAAAGCTCTGCATGCCCTGCTTCATAAAGAAGGGGCCGTAAATGGGTGAATTGAACGCAATGGGGACGGAGAAGGCTGCGGCAAGAACGAGCGTAGAGATCCATACGGCCCTGTCTCTTAGGATTAGTTTGAGAAGAAGTCGACAGTACATTTGGAAGCACCTACGTTTCTCAAAGCATCGTTAGATTAATAATGACAGACCGGATGAAGATACGTGCGACGGGGGCGAGGCGAATGGCTGAACGGTATCGATACGCGGGTTCAACGGCATCACATTGACCACATAGATTTTTAACTTGCATTTCTACCCGCCTTTTTCGTAGAGTCGCCGATACGTGCTTAGCGCACCCTCGGCGCGTCCGGCAGGCTTTGCGAAATGGGATCCAGGAGACTTCGGCGCAGCATCATCTTGCGGAATGCTTCTAATGAGCCTCCCATCCTTCAAAAACAGAATCTCATCGCACAGCCTATCGACCGAATCCAAGATGTGGGATGACATGATGATGCACGTACCAGAATCGGCCAGCTTCCTGAGGATCTCTGAATGCAAGCCCACCCTGCTGGGGTCGAGCGCGTTCATGGGCTCATCTAATAGAAGGTACCGCGCACCCGTCGCATACGCAATCGCCAGGGTAAGCTGCTGCTTCATGCCCTGGCTCAGAGTGCGGATCCTCATCTTCGCGAACTCGCCTATCTGCGTTTGTTCCACTATCTCTTCGATATCGCGAGCATGCGGCCACATATCGCAAACCATCTTGAGGTGATCTTCCGCACGCAATCCGGGATACAGCAGCGTCCCCTCACCAGGTGCATAGAAGATCATAGAACGGACCTCTCTCGCACCCGTACCCTGCACCTCATCCAGAACGATGCTCCCGTCCACGCGAGGACCCGGCAAACCTGCCATCGCACGCAGCAACGTCGTCTTTCCATGCCCGTTCGGAGCGACGAGACCGTAGACCGTACCCGGGGCAAACTCAGCGTCCACCGAATCTACGAGCACCTTCTTTCCATAAGAGATCGTCAGCGTTTGAAGGCCAATCATCGAGATCATCCCCTTTCGATCTTTGGAACACTCAGGCGCACCATCAACGGAGATACGGCGCCCAAAACCACCAGCAGAGCGCCCGATGCGCCGACGACCTCTCCAAAAGGCATCGCGTTCGTCCCTCGCCCAAGGAACCCAATCGTCCCCACCTGGGAAGCGGGATCAAACGAGGCGAATGGAGCCAGCAGCGCGACGCCCATGCCCGCGCTTTCAACATGAGCGCTCAACGAACCCAACACCAGGAGAACCGCGCAAACCACCCCGGTGACAACGGGGTTGCGGCTAATCGCTGCTGTCAACGCAGCGACGACGGAAATCACGCCGTATGCCATGACCAGCAACGGAATACTGCACAACACCGCCTCCCCCACCATGGACGTTGTCGAAGCTCCCGCCCGAATGAGAGCGACGGGATACTCCGATCCACCCGCACCGTTCTTAATCAAGGACACAACCGCAGCGGGAACCATCGACACCAAAAGCAGCGCCAGGCCAAGCAGGAGAGACAGCGCAACAGCCGTCAGAAAACGCACATGCGCTGTTGCGGGGACTTGGAAAACCAGAAGGGAACGGCACCGCAGGTAGGTGCACGCAAGCGATGTGACAACCACGGGCAACAGCCAAAACAAGGAAGGAAGCGCTGCCTGGAGATACGAAAGAAGGATTAACGGGGGCATCTTCGTACTCAATTCGTAAACCTTGGGGTCCGGCAAGCTTGCGATCGACTCGAGCAGAAGGGCGCGCGCCTCCGCACGAGAAGGAGTCTCTGGCTCGATTCCAATCGATTGCAGGAGGGTCGCATCTGCCGCGCTCAGCTCGCCTCGAGCGCGCTCGTATGTCGCAAGGCTTCGAAACCCCTCCGCAGGCGTAGGTGCATACACGAAACCCGAAAGAGCATCTCGCATGTTTTCCAGGGCCGTTTTGCCCTCGGCGTCCATATTCGCAGCGTCGCGCTCTAGATACCGATCTATTGAACGAAGCTCGCCATCCCTATACCGACCAGCGGAAACGCCATCGGTGTCGGGAAACATCTCAACCAGAGCCGGGACCAGCATCGCCGTCGACATTGCAACCGCGCATACGGCGAGGACGGGAGAATGCAGGAGCAGCTTTCCCATCGCTCTTACGTATGCAACGGCGGCGGTATAAGGGCCCGAACGAGTTGTCGTTTGCGAGGCGATGAAGGCACCCCTGTCAAGACCAGTCGGGAACATCGGACGCGCGCAGCCGCTCTTTCCAGCAACGCAGAGCAAGAAGATTGCCAGCACCTCGATCGCGATGGCGCATACGAGGGTAATTGCCCCACGCTCGAAGCAAAGTCCGGGCAGATTCACTAACTGTGTTGTTGGGTACGGGCTATAGGCGCCTACGGTCAACTCGGTGTTTGCATACGTAAGGGGATTTAACAGGGCGAATTCACGTAAAGCCATGGATCTTCCGTAATACCCGGGAACCATCGTCACCCCCATCAGGGCACATACGAACACGATTCCAAGCGCAGGGCTATTGGCAATCTTCACGGCAAGGTGAACGACGAGCGAAATGAACGCCGCCATCAAGAATTGCAAGATGGTCGTCTGCGCGAACACCAGCCAAGCCGGTTTGATAACCGGAGTCGCAAATTGAATGTAGCCTATCGGATAGAACGGCGAGCCCGGGCCATTCTTCACGAGCGCGGCGATTATCCCTGGAAGATTGATGGCGAAGACGGCAAGCATTGCAAAAGCACTCGCCCATACGCTCGATGCAACAAGCCTACCCGGCTCACCCATCGGTGCCTGGATGATGAGCTTTCCACGTTTGTTAAGGCGCGCGGCAAGGAACGAGACGGCAACGGCCGTTGCGACCCATAGCAAGTATTCCTTCGATCCGTCATAAAAGGAGTACCCTCCGTCCGATATCTGCAGAAACGGAAGCAGAGGAGAGAGCGGCGCCAAGATAAGTCGCCCCGTGTCAAGAGGGTACAGAAGTGCAGGCATGCTTGATGAAGAGGTATAGACGCCCTCCTCTCCCGCATTCACAAGCGCGTCCGCATAGGATGCTGACAATTCCTGCTCAACGCGGGTTATTCCCGACTCGAGGTATTCAACCCGTCCGTCGATGCCAGCCGCACTCCTGAAGACTGGCAAAGCACAAAGAACCATCAACGCAGCAACGGCAACACGGAGCGACCTAGAGGAGAGGAGCGACCTAAAGATCACCTTCGAGATTTTGAACATACGTATCACCAGCTCGTTTCAACACGATTCAGCCCGATGCGCGGGGTTACGGTTGCAGCATGCTGTGATTACTTGCCGGCAAAGTCAATTTAACATAAACTGTTAAAAAGTAACCTGAGTTTTTTAAATTCTTCGGAGGTTATTATGAGTTCCGACAATCGCACTCCCCGGCTTCATTCCTTCCGCATCGCATGTGCGATAGCCTCTGCGGCCCTTTGCGTCACCGCCATCGCACAAGTGGCGTTCTCCTTAAAGCCAGCAATCGAAGTGCTCGACAACCCTGTGATTGCAGACTCCCCCGCGTATCCAGCCCTTGCGATCTCGACATTGGCCCCTGCCGTCATCGGTATCGCTACGACCATCCTCAGCGCCGTTCTCGTGTGGACGATCAAGAGCGCAGACCCCTTCAAGAAAGGGTCTGCGACGTGCTTGAAGGTGCTCGGCATTCTCTTCATTGTTCAAGCTGTCACCAGCCTCTACGCCGGCTCACTCGAAACCTCCGTTTCGATGTTTGGCGGCGAGGGGGCCGTCGGCGCCCAGGAGATCGCTTCATCATTCGACTGGACCTCTCTGGTTCTCGGCATCGTCCTGTTCATGCTTTCCCAGCTCTTCCTATACGCTCGGGAGCTGTACCTCGACTCCGACGAGATTGCGTAAGGAAACGTCATGCCCGTAATTGTTCGCCTCGACAAGATCATGGCCGAGCGAAAGATTTCCTCGAACGAACTTGCCGAAAGGATTGGAACCACGCCCGTGAACCTGTCCCGTATTAAAAAAGGGCATATTCGCGGCATTCGTTTCAACACGCTCGAGCAGCTATGCCTCGCCCTTCGTTGCCAACCTGGAGACCTTCTCGAAGTCATGAGCGAAGAGGATGCCCGAAAGGAGTTCGGACTCGATTGGTCCGCCGAGGATTAGAGGGCGGTCGTACTCGCCCTGCACACGGGGATGCGAATCGGCGAGGTCTGCGGCCTTCGGTGGTGCGATGTGGATTTCGAGACGGGCCTGATCTCGATCAGACACTCGGTGGCGTACGCGAAGGGAATGGGTTCGTTCATCAAGGACACCAAGACCCATGACGCCAGGGGTATCCCCATCGACCCGGTCGGCCTACTCCCCTTCCTGAAGGAGACCCACGAGATCGACTGCGGAAAGCTGCGCTTGCGCGGCCTTACCGGGGCGGTCGAGATCGGGGACTGCTACATCCTGTCGGAGCCGGGCGCGACCTTCGCGACGACAAGCTATATCCGCAGGGCGTTCAAGACGTTCTCGGAGACCAACGGCCTCATGGGCACCAACGACGAGCTGATCACGTTCCACGGCCTTCGCCACACGTTCGCAACGCAGTGGATCCGCCAAGGCGGCGATATCAAGGCGCTCCAATCGATCCTCGGCCACAAGGACGCCATGGCGACGCTCAACGTCTACGCCGACATCGAGCCCATCTCCAAAATCCATAACATGCTGCGCGCCACGCCGTGCCTTTGGCGCGGGCACCTCGGGCCGAGGGTCGATCCGGGTCCCATGTTCCAACAGAGGATCCAGGAGTCCATCGAGACGCTCTAGGCGTTCGGCTACGGCATCACCGAGCCGGACGACCGAAATATCGCCATACGCGACGTGAAGACGAACCGTTGGCTCTAGCTCACCGAGTACGCGGCAGTGCTGGGCCCATCCCAACTGAGGTCACGGTGGTCCGATAGGGGCGCCGCCCGCGGCATGCGCCGCGGAGCGGTATCCCCTACCGAAGGGCGGGGATGCCCTCCGCTTCCAGTTCGGAATCAGCCGTCGGAGGCGTTCGGCTGACTGCGGGAACGGCCTGTCCGCTCAATGTGTTCGGCTGAGATCGGAAATCAACCCAACACGAGCCGGACACGCGCCAGACGGCTCTTCCCCGTACGGCCTTCCCCCTTACGCTCATGTTGCAGGCATGTAACGCCGCAGCGAGCGCGCCTTTTTTGCGCCAGACAGGTACAATGATGAACACTGTACCGTAGCGGAGCGCCCCGCGCGCGCCGCAATCACGCGAAAGGGTTTCCCATGGCCGAGATCTCGTCCTCCCGTATCGTCATCACCGTCCTTGGCAAGAACCGCCCCGGCATCGTCGCCGGCGTCACCCGCGTTCTGGGCGAGGCCAACGTCGACATCCGCGACATCACGCAGTCCATTATCGAGGACATCTTCACCATGACCATGCTGGCCGACACCGCCGAGTCCAAGCTCGACTTTGCCGAGCTGCAGAAGGCCCTGGCCGAGGCCGGCGAGCTTTCGGGCGTCAATGTGTCCATCCAGCGCGAGGACGTCTTTAACTTTATGTACCGCCTGTAGCGAACAAGCCGCTGGGGATAGCCTGACGCGCGCATGCCCATGCAAGTCACCCCGATGCGGCCCGGAGAGGAGCGCGCATGGCCTACGACGCCAAGAAAATCTATTACCGCTTCGATGACCACTTGAGCCGCCTGGTTCTGGATTACGAAGCAAGCCGCCAGATTTCGCCTGAGAGCGAAAACCTCTACCACGGCCTGCCGACCGACCCTTATGACGAGGGCCTGTTTGTCGAGCACAATGTCAAGCGCGGCCTGCGCAATGCCGACGGCTCGGGCGTGGTCGCGGGCCTCACTCGTATCTCGGATGTGCACGGCTACAACAAGGTCGACGGAAAGGTCGTGCCCGATCAGGGCAAGCTCACGCTTCGCGGCTACAGCATCGAGGACCTAGTCAACAACGCCCAGGCCGAGAATCGCTACGGCTACGAGGAAGTCGCCTATCTGCTTATCACGGGTTCGCTGCCCAACAAGGAAGAGCTCGACGGCTTTTGCGAGCGCCTGGGCGCCTTTAGACATCTGAGCGACGAGTACGTTAAAGAGTTCCCTATGACCACGGTATCGTCGAGCATCATGAACGTGCTCCAGCGCGCCGTACTGCTGCTCTACGCCTTCGATGCCGAACCAGACGTGATCACGCCCGAGCACGAAATCGACGTCGCCATTTCCATGCTCGCACGTCTCCCGCGCATCGCCGCCTTCGCACACATGGCCTCGGTCGCCAAGCTTCGCGGCTCCGAGGTTCACGTGCCGCACCCTACGCCCGGTCTCTCCACCGCCGAGACCATCCTACAGGTCCTGCGCGGCGGCATGGCGTTCACCCGCGATGAGGCGATGCTGCTCGACGTTATGCTCATGCTGCATGCCGAGCACGGCGGCGGCAACAACTCCACCTTCGCTTGCCGCGTGCTGTCGTCTTCGGCCACCGACCCGTATTCCGCCTACGCCGCGGCTATCGGCTCGCTCAAGGGCCCGCGCCACGGTGGTGCCAATGCCAAGGTCGTGTCTATGCACGAGGACATCCGCGCGCATGTCTCCAACTGGGAGGACGAGGACGAGGTCGCGGCCTACCTGGGCAAGATCCTCGACAAGCAGGCCTTCGACGGCACGGGTCTCATCTACGGCATGGGCCACGCCGTCTATACGCTCAGCGACCCGCGCGCCGAGGTCTGCCGCCGTTACGCGCGCTCGCTGGCAGCCAAGAAGGACTTGGGCGAAGAGTTCGCACTCATCGAGCGCATTGAGCGCCTGGCACCCCAGGTCATGCGCGACCACGGCATGACCAAGCCCATCTGCGCCAACATCGACCTGTACACGGGCTTTATCTACAAGATGCTCGGCGTGCCCGAGACGCTTTTTACGCCGCTATTCGCCGTCGCCCGCATGGCCGGCTGGTCGGCACACCGCATGGAAGAGCTCTTCTGCGCGCACCGTATTATTCGCCCGGCCTATCGTCCGGTGATCGAGCCGCTGGAGTACAAGCCGCTCGCCGACCGCTAGGACGCGGACCGTTATAGAACTCGAGCGTGGCCAGGGCATCACCGCCCTCGGCCACGCTTTTTATGCCAGTAGAAAGGGCTGCATCAAATGATTGTGTTTTCCGATATGGATGGGACGCTGCTGACGAGCGATAAGCAAATGAGCGATGCCACCTGGGCGATGCTCGACGAGCTCGCACGTCGTGGCATCGAGTTTGTTCCCTGCACGGGACGTCCACTGTCGGGCATCTTTGAGCCCATTCTCGCCCATCCCGCCGTGCATTACGCGGTCTGTGCCAACGGCGCCAGCGTCTGGCAGCTCGACGAGGATACGCCCACCGACGCCTCGCGCGCCACGTGCATCTTGAGCCGTCCGCTCGACCGTGGCATTGCCCACCGCATCCATCGCATTGCCGCCGGCCACGATGTGACCTTCGATATCTTCGCGGATGGGCAGTGCTTCCTCCCCCGCTCGCTATACGGGCGTCTGGATGAGTTCTGTGGCGGCGACCCCCACATCGCGGCTTCGCTCAAGCGCACACGAACGCCGATCGACATGAATATCGACAGCAAGATCGACGAGGTCGAGACGCTCGAACGTATCGCCATGTACTGGCACGACCCGGCCGATCGCGATGCCATCGCGGCGGTGCTCGACACGCTCGGAGGCATTGAGGTCACGCGTTCTTACGCCATGAATATCGAAGTCATGGGTGAAGGCGCCACCAAGGGTACGGCCCTCACGTGGCTATGCGAGCACCTGGGCGAGCGTCTCGCCAACGCCTGGGCGTTCGGCGACAACATCAACGACATCCCCATGCTGCAGGCAGCGGGCCACGGCATGGCCATGATCAACGCCGAGCCCGAAGATCGCGAGGCCGCCGACGCCATCACCGAATACGACAACGACCACGACGGCGTCGCCCGCACCATCATGGCCGCCCTTGCCTAGTCATCGTCTGGTCATTGGGGACGTTCTTAAACGACTAGTCACTGGGGACACTCTTCGCAAAAAGCTGCAAGGACTGTCCCCCACTGTCGGCAGAAAAGGAACGTCCCCATCTGCCGGATTAGGAGAGACTCTCCAGCACGCGACGGAGCTCCTGCTGGACGGCGTGGTCGCGGTTACAACCCACCACGCGATCGGCCACCGCCTTAAGCGCGGGGCGCGCGTTTTCCATCGCGCAGCCCGTGCCGACAAAGCGAATGATCTCGTAGTCGTTCATCGAGTCGCCAAACGCCATGACCTCGTCGCGACCAATGCCGTAATGCTCCGCGAGCTGCGCGATACCCGAGGCCTTCGACACACCGGGCTGCATGGCATCGATCCACGCGTTGCCCGAAGGCGCAAAAGTAAAGAGCTGACCAAGTTCGCGCTGTAGCACGTACGCACTGTCCATAACCGCACTGTCGTCGCAAAAGATACTCGCTTTGATGATATTTACGCTGGGATCGGGCAGCTCCCAAATACGCTCGGCATTGGGAAGGTCCTTATCGACCTCACGCACGAACTTGCACTCGTCATCGAGCAGGAAGGACTTGGTTCGGTCAAAGAGCGCAAGATGCAGATTGGGAAACGTCCTGACGGCTTGGGCGAGCCTTCGAATCGCCAGGTGCGAATACACCTCACGGTCTACCATCTTACCGTCGGCGTAGACTTGGGCGCCGTTAGCGGCAACAAAGTCCATCTTGTCGCGAACGGGCGCAAAGAACTCACACAGGCGATCGTAGCGACGACCTGACGATGCGGCGAAATGCACGCCATGCTCGTGTAGCGCCAGAATCAATTCGTAGGTCTCGGGAGGCACCTGGCCGTTTTCGTCAAGCAGTGTGCCGTCCATATCGGATGCAATCAGTTTAAACATAGAAAAGCTCCCTTCGGGCTTGTTGGAATCGAACGTGTATCCGATTCCAACGTACCCAAAGGGAGCTCAAATAAGACTCCGCGGGCGCAAACGTTTCAAGGACCTGGCAAATAGCTCACACATGCCAGAGGTCCTACGGTCGCGGCGTCAGGCAGCCCGCCAAAGAGTGTCCCCGACGACTAGTCGTTTAAGAACGTCCCCGATGACTAGTCGGCATAGGTGAAGGTTGTAACGTCGAACATGCCCTCGGGGCGGATGCGGAGCGTCGGGATGACCGGCAGGGGCAGGAAGATAATGCCCATGATGGGGTCGAGCGGCGGCTCAATACCCATGGCGCGCGCCTTGACCATAAAGTCGTCGTGCTGCGCGGCAACGTCCTCGGCCGTGCCCTCGCTCATAAGGCCACCGAGCGCCAGCGGAATGCGCGCCACGACCTCGCCGTTGCGCACCAGCACGTGGCCGCCCTGGCCCACGGCCTCGACGGCAGCCATCATATCCGCCGCATTGTCGCCCACCACGCACACGTTGTGTGAGTCGTGGCCGATCGTGGAGGCAATGGCACCACCGGTGATGGTGAAACCGCGCACCCAGCCGCGACCGATATGCTTGCCGACCAGGCCCAGGCCAGCGGGGCCGTCGCCATCGGCGCCCTCGGCCTGCAGCGACACGCCGCGGCCGTGACGCTCGATCAGCATAATGCGGCGCAGACCCTCGGCACTCTCGGGGCGAGCCACGCCCGTGATGGCCTTACCCGGTACCACGTCAATCACGGCCTCGCCCGGCTTAAAGGCATAGTCGAATACGTCGAGCGAAAGCTTCGGCAGCTTAACGGAGGCGCGCAGCTCATCGGCAAGGGCTGCAACCTCGGCCATCTCGGGTGCAATCTCGCCCACAAAGGTGCCATCCTGCGCCACCAGGGCACCGGCGGCATAAACACGATGCGGAGCCGTGGCAAACGTCAGGTCATCGAGCAGCAGCAGATCGGCGCGTTTGCCCGGGGCGATTGCGCCGCGGAGCTCGTGCGGGTCGCGGCAGCCGTGGTCCAGGCCAAATGCCTCAGCCGTGGAAAGGGACGCCATGGAGATAGCGACCACCGGGTCGACGCCGGCCTCGATGGCCACGCGGCAGGCGTTGTCGATCATGCCGGTCGAAAGCGCATCGGAGGGAGCGCGGTCGTCGGTCGCAAAGCAGCAGCGGCGGGCGCGCGCGGGATTCTCCAGCAGCATCGGCGATAGATTGGCCAGGTCATGGCTGCACGTACCTTCACGCAGCATCACATACATGCCGCGAGATAGCTTGTCGAGTGCCTCCTCGGGAATCGTCGACTCGTGGTCGGCGATAATGCCCGCTGCGGCATAGGCATTGAGGTCCTTACCGGCAACGAGCGGCGCGTGGCCGTCAACCTGCTTGGACGGCGTCTGGTTGGCAGCATCGATGCGAGCACAGGTCTCGGGGTCGGCCATAAAGACGCCCGGCAGGTTCATCATTTCGCCCAGACCAAAGACATCGCCTGGATGCTCGGCAAAAAACGCCTGCATATCGGCAGCCGAAATAACGGCACCGGCCTGCTCGTCGGGCAGCGCGGGCACGCACGAAGGCATCATGTACTTGATGGAGATGGGCGCGCGGCGACCATCCTCGATCATAAAGCGCAAGCCGTCGAGACCGGCAACATTGGCAATCTCGTGGCTGTCGGCAATGGCGGTGGTAGTACCGCGCGTCGCGGCCATGCGAGCATACTCGGCGGGACGGATGTTCGAAGACTCGATATGCAGATGCCCGTCAATAAAACCGGGAGCGAGATAGCGACCCTGGCAGTCGATGACCTCAGTTGTCTCATAGGTGCCAGCGGCATCGTCGCGACCATCGTAGAGCACGCCGACGATCACACCGTCCTTGACGGCAACGCTACCGGGCGCCACGCGCTGGCCATACACGTCGACAATCTGTGCATTGGTAAACAGCGTGTCGACGGGCACGCGCCCCTCGGCAGCATCGATCACAGACCTCATGACCTCAACGGACATACATACTCCTTTAACCGTAGAAAAAAGCTGCGGAGCGGACAGGCCTTCACCGCAGCAAACCAATAGCCATTGTATGCCCAAACGATGGGTCAACAATACGCCTCTCCGCTTAACGGCACACGCCACTTGGTGCAATGGGGACTGCCGCTGAGCACCAATGACTACTCGACGACTACTAACTGCCGTCCCGACAACAAAAACGCCGATGTTTTGGCATCGCCAGCGAGCGGGTCGCATTTGAGACAAGGTGACGTGAAACGAAAGGGCGCTGACCTTCTGGTCGCGCCCTTGAAGTTGA
>CABUCA010000036.1 GCA_902489965.1 uncultured Collinsella sp. | reverse complement strand
CCAAACAGTCCGTATTTCACCGCAACTGACGAGATGGGGCCGGCTACTTGAGGCTGGTGGCGATGAGGGGGCGGCCGAGGGCTGCCTCGAAGCGGTCGGCCATCGTGGGGTCGCTGAGCGTGTCGACTTGGTTGAGCATGACGCGGGCATTGTTGAGGTTCAGCATCCGCAGCTCGGCATTGAGCACCTGGGCGACGCGCTCTGGGGTGGCAGTGTCGGTGAGCTCGCAGCCGCAACGCTCGCAAAAGAGCTCGGGGCGGTGGACAACCTCGGCGACGGGTTTGCCCAGTCCCGAGGCGCCGACGACCCAGACAACGTTTGCCGTGGCGGCGGGAATTACCGGCTCCCAGGCGGCATGCGCCTTGAGCGGGAGTCGCTTGCTGCCATCTGCCTCGGCCAACACATAGTCAAAGCGCTGCGCCAGCTGGTCGAGCGGCTCGGCGGGGGCGGAGAGCTTGCCTGTCTCCGGGTCCAAGATGCCTGCCTGGCAGATGCCTCCGCGTGCAAGGCCCGCGCAGGCCTCGCAGGTGCAACCGGGGACATGCGAGGCGCCCGGCTTCCAAGGCACGGCGTCCAGGCGACGATTCGACCCGTCCCATGGCACGCCGGCAACGGGAAGCATATGCGTGGTGGTGCAGAGGAGCACGCGGCCGCCAGCGCGCATGAGCTCAAGACCCAGCGTTTTGAGCAACGTCGACTTGCCGCCGCTGCCGATAATCGCGGTAATGTCCGGCTCGATCCTGAGCGCCGAGGCAAGATTGCCGCTAACCGTTTCCATCTGTTCACCGCCGTATAATACTGTGATAATAAATAATCATCAGAGTAGCGGTCGAGCCGCTTTTGCTCTGCTCAAACCGTAGCACAGGGAGGTGCCCCGGGAATGCTCGTTTATGTTCGCGGCGCCGGCGATATCGCCACGGGTGTCGCCGCTCGCTTGGTGCGCGCCGGCGTGTCGGTCGTTATGGCCGATATCGCGGTTCCCACGTGCATCCGCCGCACAATCAGTTTTTGCGAGGCTATTCGCCTGGGCGAGGTCCAGGTCGAGGGCATTCGCGCTCGCTTGGCGCAGACGCCGGCAGAGGCGCTCGAGATTACCCAAGCGGGGGATGTTGCCGTCGTGGTGGACCCTCAGGCCAAGATGCTCGATGAGCTTAAACCCGCGGCTGTGGTCGACGCGATTTTGGCCAAGCGCAACCTGGGCACCACGCGCGACATGGCGCCTACCGTCATCGCCGTGGGGCCGGGCTTTACCGCGCCGGTCGATTGCGACGCCGTGGTCGAGACCATGCGCGGGCATTTTTTGGGCCGCGTCATTACCCAGGGCTCGCCCCAGCCCAACACGGGCGTGCCGGGCGTGATCGCCGGCTATGGCAAGGAGCGCGTTATCCACAGCCCCGCCGCCGGCGTGTTTCGGTCCGACCGCGCGATCGGCGACATCGTGAGCGCCGGAGACGTGATTGGCTACGCGGGCGATTCGCCCATGTGCACGCAGATCGATGGCTGTCTGCGCGGGCTTTTGGCGAACGGCGTGCAGGTGACTGAGGGCTTTAAATGCGCCGATGTCGATCCGCGCGGCGATGCCAGCTATATCAACTACATTTCGGACAAGGCGACGTCGGTCGGCGGCGGCGTGCTCGAGGCACTCGCTATGCTTACCGATATCTTTAGAGGATAGAAGGCGGCAATGGAAAAGCTCGATGCTGTGAATGCGGCGCTTGTCGCCCTGCGTGCTGGCGAGACGTGCGAGCTCGTGGTCGTGGCCGGCACGGCGGGGTCGTCGCCGCGCGGCGTGGGCGCCTGGATGGCCGTCTTTGCCGACGGTAGCCAGGCGGGCACCATCGGCGGCGGCAAGATCGAGCTTTTTGCGCTGGACGAGGCGCGAGAGCTGCTGGCCGCGGGGCAATCGCGTCTGGTCCGCTACACCATGGGCGGCGAGAACTCCGATACCGGTATGATCTGCGGCGGAGCCATCTGCCTGTGCTATCTGCATCTGGATGCGATCCAGGCACCGTTGTTCCAGGAAATTGCCGACGTCTTGACGTATCGACGTATCGGCGACTTCGTCATCGACTTTGAACCGTTTGTCATTCAGGCCCTGGAGGGCGATGTGGTCGAGTACCATGGCGAGGCATCGCGCCATACCATTGCGGGCTGCCCCGGGCTTTCACTGGTGGAGGAGGGGAGTAAGGTCACCTACACCAACGCCGCCTCCGAGATTCCCGCGGCGCACATCGAGACGCTCTGCCCCGAGGGCCTGACCTATATCTTTGGCTGCGGCCACGTGGGCGCCGCGACGGCGCGGGTGCTCACGGCGGCGGGCTTTGCCGTCGTGGCGTGCGACGACCGTCCCGGCACGCTGACCCCCGATTGGGTGCCCGGTGTCTACGATCGTCGCTTGGTCGATTACAAGAACCTGAGCGAGCTGTGCCCCATCGGCCCGCGCGACCTGGTGGTCGTCGCCACGGCGGGTCACAAGTCCGATATCGACGTGGTGATTCAGGCCATGCGCGCCAAGCCTGCCTACCTGGGCTGTCTTGGCTCGCGCCGCAAGACGGCCTTTGTGCGTGCCCGCCTGGAGCAGGAAGGCTTTACGCAGGACCAGATCGGCGAGCTGCACCTTCCGATCGGCGTTGCCATCGAGGCCGAGGACCCCGAGGAGATCGCCATCTCCATCGCCGCCGAGATGATCCACCTGCGCCGCACCAAGCTCGTCCCCCGCAAGCGCTAATCGCATCCCCACCAATAAGTTGCGGTGAAATACGGATTGTTTAAGCCTGTTAGGCCGCCCAACAGTCCCTATTTCACCGCAACTGCTTTTTGGGGATCACTATGTGCGGGGGAGTTGTGGAGTTGTGCAGGCAGACGAGGTTTTTCTGGAAATACGCACCCAATGCGCGTATAGTACCGATTGTTTTGTCGGCTCCTGCTGCGTCGAGTCCAAACCGCGAAATGCCATGAGCGGCGCGGATGCAGCCAGGAGGCACGAGGACAACCCATCGTGGCCACGCCCCGTGCTTAAAACCCCAAGAAGGAGTGAACAATGGCAGAAGAGAAGTATGTGCCGCGTCTGAAGACCAAGTACAACAACGAGGTCAAGCAGCAGCTTCAGGACAAGTTCCAGTACGAGAACGTCATGATGATCCCCAAGTTTGAGAAGATCGTCGTGAACATGGGTGTCGGCGAGGCCGCTACCGATTCCAAGGCCATCGACGGTGCCGTGCGCGACCTGCGCGCCATCACCGGCCAGCAGCCGATGATCACCCGTGCCCGCAAGTCCATCGCTACCTTCCGCCTGCGCGCTGGTATGCCGATCGGCTGCAAGGTTACCCTGCGTGGCGACCGTATGTGGGAGTTCTTCGATCGTCTGACCTCCGTCGCGATCCCCCGTATCCGCGACTTCCGCGGCATCTCCGCCAAGAGCTTCGACGGCCGTGGTAACTTCTCCATGGGCGTCACCGAGCAGCTCATCTTCCCCGAGATCGACTTCGACTCCGTCGATCACCAGCGTGGTATGGACATCACTTTCGTGACCACCGCCAACACCGATGAGGAGGCCAAGGCCCTTCTGGACGCCTTCGGTTTCCCGTTCAAGAAATAGGTTCACCTGCCCTATAAGCGCCGTTCCCACAAGGGGGCGGCGCTTGGGGCGAACAATACTCTATGTGAGGAGGATATAAGTGGCTAAGACATCGATGATCGTCAAGTGCAATCGCAAGCAGAAGTTCTCTACTCGTGAGTACACGCGCTGCCAGCGCTGCGGCCGTCCGCACTCTGTGTACCGCAAGTTCGGCCTGTGCCGTGTCTGCTTCCGTGAGCTTGCACTCAAGGGCGAGCTTCCCGGCGTTAAGAAGGCCAGCTGGTAAGTCACTACCAGCGTTTCAAGCATCCGTTTGGAACAGGGAAAACGCGCTAAAAAGGCTTTGCCGTTAAGGGCGGTGAAGAACCAAGAGCACGTGTTCATCAAGAACGAAGGAGAATCTGTATGAACCTTACAGACCCGATCGCAGATATGCTTACGCGCATCCGTAACGCTAACTCTGTGAACAAGGCCACGGTCTCCATGCCGAGCAGCAAGAAGCTCGTCGAGATCGCTCGTGTTCTGCACGAGGAGGGCTACATCGAGGGCTACGATGTCGAGGACACCGTTCCCCAGAAGACTCTGCACATCACGCTTAAGTATGGTCCCAAGAAGGCTAAGGTCATCAACGGCATCCGCCGCATTTCCAAGCCGGGCCTGCGTAAGTACACCGGCGTTGCCGACATGCCCCGCGTCCGCGGTGGCCTTGGTACCGCCATTATTTCCACCAGCCATGGCGTCATGACCGACCGCGATGCTCGCAAGCACAACGTCGGCGGCGAGATCATCGCTTACGTCTGGTAATTCGCTCGGTAGGTAGAAGGAAAGGAGATCACCGTGTCTCGTATCGGTAATAAGCCTGTCCAGATTCCCGCCGGAGTCGAAGTGGCAGTCAACGGCAACAACGTTGTCGTCAAGGGCCCCAAGGGCCAGCTCGAGCTCGATGTCTTTGAGAAGCTCGCTATCAACGTCGAGGACAATTTTCTCACCGTTTCCCGTCCCGACGACGAGCGTGAGACCCGTGCCCGCCACGGCCTCACCCGCGCCCTCATCCACAACATGGTTGTTGGCGTTTCCGAGGGCTTCGAGAAGAAGCTCGAGCTCGCCGGCGTCGGTTACCGCGTGCAGCAGAAGGGCAAGAACCTCGAGTTCTCCCTGGGCTTCTCGCACCCCGTGATCGTCGAGGCTCCCGAGGGCATCACCTTCGAGGTTCCCGACAACACCCACGTGAACGTCAAGGGTATCAACAAGCAGCAGGTCGGTCAGATCGCCGCTGAGATCCGCGGCCATCGTCCTCCCGAGCCTTACAAGGGCAAGGGTATCCACTACGTTGGCGAGCACATCCGCCGCAAGCTGGGTAAGGCCGCCAAGTAGTCGTAACCGACTCACTCGCATAAGACCAGCACCCCGTCAGGTGCTGGCAAGATCAACCTTTTTAGGAGTTTACGTATGAACAAGCATAAGGCGAAGCTGGAAGGCCTCAAGCGTCGTCAGCGTCGTGTTCGCGGCAAGGTCTCGGGTACCTCCGAGCGTCCGCGTCTTCGCGTGACCCGTACCAACGCCAACATCTATGCCCAGATCATCGACGACAGCAAGGGCTCCAGCCTGACGCTCGTCTCTGCCTCGACCCTCGAGGCCGAGTTCAAGGGCACCCACACCTCGAACAAGGAGGCTGCGGAGAAGGTCGGTCAGCTCGTTGGCAAGCGCGCCATCGAGGCCGGCATCACCAAGGTCGCCTTCGATCGCGGTGGCCGTATCTACCATGGCCGCGTCAAGGCCCTCGCCGACGGTGCTCGTGCCGCCGGTCTCGAGTTCTAGGAGGTATGTAGCACATGGCTCGTAATCAGAAGCAGCAGCGCGAGGCCTCCGAGTTCGAGGAGCGCGTCGTTTACATCAACCGCGTGTCGAAGACCGTCAAGGGTGGTCGTCGCATGAGCCTCGTCGCTCTCGTCGTCGTTGGCGACGGCAAGGGCAACGTCGGCGTTGGCATGGGCAAGTCCGCTGAGGTGCCCATGGCCATCTCCAAGGCATCTCTCGATGCCAAGAAGAACATGTTCCACGTGCCGGTGACCGAGCAGGGCACCATCCCGCACGAGGTTCTCGGCCACTTTGGTGCCGGCCGCATCATCATCAAGCCCGCTGTCGAGGGTACCGGCGTTATCGCCGGCGGCGCTGTGCGTCCCCTCTTTGAGCTTGCTGGCATCAAGAACGTCCTGTCCAAGTCCCTCGGTACCGACAACGGCCTCAACATCATCAAGGCTGCCGTCGAGGGCCTCAAGGAGCTCTCCAGCCCTGAGGACGTCGCGGCTCGCCGTGGCCTGACGGTCTCCGAGATGTTCGTCGGTAAGGAGAACTAAGCATGGCTGACACCATCAAGATCAAGCAGGTCCGCAGCACCAACGGTTGCAAGCAGGACCAGGTCCGTACTGTCCGTGCCCTCGGTCTCCACAGGATCCGCGAGGTTCGCGAGATTGCTGACAACGAGTCCGTCCGCGGCATGATCTTCAAGGTCAAGCACCTTGTCGAGATTGTAGAGGAGTAGCAAATGCAGCTTCACGATCTTACTCCCGCGCCCGGTTCCACCAAGAACCGCAAGCGCGTCGGCCGTGGCAATTCTTCGGGTCACGGCACCACTTCTGGCCGCGGTCAGAAGGGCCAGGGTTCCCGCTCTGGCGGCACCAAGGGTGCCGGCTTCGAGGGTGGCCAGACTCCGCTGGCTATGCGCCTGCCCAAGCTTCCGGGCTTCCGCAACCCCCGTCGTATCGAGTACACCCCCGTTAACGTTGAGCGTCTCGAGCGTAAGTTCGAGGACGGCGCTGTGATCGACGGTGCCGCTCTTAAGGCCGCTCGCATCACCAAGAGCGAGTTCGAGCCCGTCAAGGTGCTCGGCAATGGTGAGCTCACCAAGAAGTTCACGGTCAAGGTCGACAAGGTCAGCGCTTCTGCGCAGGCCAAGATCGAGGCCGCCGGCGGAAAGGTCGAGCTGCCGTGCTAAATGGTCTTAAGAATGCTTTCCGCATCAAAGAATTGCGCGAAAAGATTCTTTTTACCATAGCTATGCTCGTCGTGTACCGCATTGGTGCGCACGTTCCTGTGCCCGGCATTCCCTTCCAGGGGATGCTGGGCCTTTTCTCGACCGATAACAATTCGGTCGCCGCAGGTGCTATGGCCCTCCTGAATCTTTTCTCTGGCGGCGCGTTGAGCTATGTGTCGGTGTTTTCGCTGGGCATCATGCCTTACATCACCAGCTCGATCATCCTCCAGATGCTCCAGGCCGTCGTGCCTTCCCTGCATGAGCTTGCCCGCGAGGGCGAGGTCGGTCAGACCAAGATTACGCAGTATTCGCGTTACCTCACCCTGGCTCTGGCAATCCTCAACTCCGTGGGTTACCTCTTCCTCTTTAAGAGCTTCGGCATCAGCTTTAATGGCGCCGGCGCTCCCGAGATCATCTTCGACCTCATGATCGTCGGTACGCTCACCGCGGGCGCTATGCTGATCATGTGGATTGGTGAGCTCATCACCCAGCGCGGTATCGGCAATGGCATGTCGCTGATCATCTTCGCGAACATCATGGCCGGTCTGCCGCAGGCTATCTTCTCCAGCACCGAGGGTAACGCCGGTGGCATCATCACCATGGTGATCATCTGCGCCATCATCCTGCTGGTTATCCCGCTGATTGTTTTCCTTGAGCGCGGCCAGCGCCGCATCCCGGTCTCCTACGCTAAGCGCGTCGTGGGCCGTCGCATGATGGGTGGCCAGACCACCTACCTGCCCATCAAGGTCAACACCGCGGGTGTCGTGCCGATCATCTTCGCTTCGGCGCTGCTGTACTTCCCGGCTCAGATTGCCGTGTTCTTCCCCGGCATCGGCTGGATTCAGGCAGTTGCCTCCGCGCTTTCGACCGGTTGGCTTAACTGGGTGCTTAACGTTGTCCTCATTGTGTTCTTCGCGTACTTCTACACCTCCATGGTGTTCAACCCCGATGACACGGCCGATAACCTTAAGAAGCAGGGCGGCTTTATTCCGGGCGTCCGTCCGGGTAGGGCTACCGCGGCCTACATCAAGAACGCGCTCAACAAGATCACGCTTCCCAGCGCTGTCTTTTTGGCGCTCATCGCCATCGTGCCTTCGATCATCTTCTCCTTCACGGGTAACCATCTGATCCAGGCATTTGGCGGCACGTCCATCCTCATCATGGTCGGCGTCGTGCTCGACACGGTCGATAAGCTCGAAGGCCAAATCAAGATGTATGATTACGATGGATTCTTTAAATAGGCTAGAGGAGGATTGCTCATGAACCTCGTATTGCTCGGAGCTCCGGGTGCCGGTAAGGGCACCGTCGCACAGGAGCTCGTCGCCGAGTTTGGCGTCGCCCATATTTCCACGGGCGACCTGCTGCGTGCTGCCGTCAAGGGTGGCACCGAGCTTGGTATTCAGGCTAAGAAGTACATGGACGCTGGCGAGCTCGTTCCCGACCAGCTCGTGATCGACCTTGTCAAGGAGCGCCTTGCCGCCGATGACGCCCAGCAGGGCTTCATCCTCGACGGCTTCCCGCGCAACACCGCCCAGGCTGTGACGCTCGATTCCGAGCTTTCCGCCATGGGTCGCGAGATCGACTGTGCCCTTCTGGTCGATGTGGCCCCCGAGGTCATTATCGATCGTCTGTCTTCGCGTCGCACCTGCCGCGCCTGCGGTTACACCGGCACCGCTGCCGATGCCACCTGCCCCAAGTGCGGTGGCGAGATGTATCAGCGCGACGACGACAAGCCCGAGACCATCAAGAACCGTCTCGACGTCTACGAGAAGTCCACGAGCCCGCTCGTTGACTACTATCGTGGCCAGGGTCTGCTCAAGTCGGTCAACGGTGACCAGGCTCGCGAGACCGTGTACGGGGATGTCAAAGAGGCTCTCGGTCTATGATCAAGATTAAGTCTGCAACGCAAATCGAGCAGATGAAGAAGGCAGGAGCGCTATCTAAGATGGCGCTCCGCCACGTTGGAGCCATGGTGCGCCCCGGCGTTTCGACTTTTGAGCTCGATCAGCTCGCGGAGCAGATTATCCGCATGCATGGCGGCACCCCGGCCTTTAAGGGCTACGGCGGGTTCCCGGGAACCATCTGCGCATCGATCAACGATGCCGTGGTTCACGGTATTCCCAACCCCGACATGATCCTGCGCGATGGCGATATCATCTCCATTGATACGGGAGCTGTCGTTGACGGTTGGGTCGGCGATAACGCTTGGACGTTTTTCGTCGGCACCCCCACGCCCGAAGCCAAGGCTTTGTGCGAGGTCACGCGCGATTGCCTTAAGGCTGCCATCGAGCAGGCTGTTCCCGGTAACCATATCGGGGACGTCGGTTATGCCGTTCAGTCCCTCGCCGAGTCTCACGGTTACGGCGTGCTTCGTGATTATGTGGGCCATGGCATTGGCCGCGTGATGCACGAGGACCCCAACGTTCCTAACTATGGAAAGAAGGGGAGGGGCGTTCGCCTCCAGGCCGGCATGGTCATTGCCATTGAGCCGATGGTTACGATGGGTTCCAACCATGTGAGCACGGGTTCCGACGGTTGGATCGTCACGACCAACGACCACCTGCCCGCCGCGCACTACGAGAACACCGTCGCCATTACCAATGACGGCCCGGTGATTCTCACCACGGATGCGCAAGGTGCTTGGTGTTCGCTCCAAGGCGGAGAAATGTAACAAGTTCCACTTAGTTGTGGAGCCATTACGAAGTTATTACGATGCGTGCATACGTGTTGTAGAATACTCAATCGCTGTCGTTTTCTAGAGAAAGATGATTGCTTGTGAAGAAGGAAGACGCAATTGAGCTCGAGGGTACGGTAAAGGAACCGTTGCCCAACGCCATGTTTAAGGTCGAGCTCGAGAACGGTCATTCGGTTCTGTGCAACATTTCTGGCAAGATCCGAATGAATTACATCCGTATTCTCCCCGGTGACAGGGTTGTCGTGGAGCTTTCCCCGTACGACCTGACCCGCGGCCGCATCACCTATCGCTACAAATAGCGGCACGCATACACGCACTCCATTTCCGACTGCAGGCTTAGCTCAACCTACGGTCGGATTGTGTGTGAAGACCAGCCATAGTTTTAAACGCCTGCGGCTGGGCGAGTAGATAGTAGGGAAGTAGTTTGAGCGCTACCGAAAGGAAGAACGATGAAGGTACGTCCTTCGGTCAAGAAGATGTGCGATAAGTGCAAAATCATTAGGCGCCATGGCAAGGTCCTCGTCATTTGCGAGAACCCCCGTCATAAGCAGCGTCAGGGTTAAGAGAGGAGACTACGTTGGCCCGTATTAATGGTGTCGACCTCCCGCGTGAGAAGCGCGTTGAGATCGGTCTGACCTACATTTACGGCATCGGCCGCACCACTGCGACGAAGATTTGCGTCGAGTGCAACGTTAACGTGGATACGCGCGTTAAGGACCTCACCGAGGATGAGGTTAACGCCATCCGCGATTATATCGACAAGAACCAGATCATGGTTGAGGGCGACCTCCGCCGTGAGCGCAACCAGAACGTCAAGCGCCTTATGGACATCGGCTGCAACCGCGGCCTTCGTCACCGCAAGGGCCTCCCGGTCCGCGGCCAGCGCACCCACACTAACGCTCGTACCCGCAAGGGCCCGAAGCGTCAGATCGGTGCTAAGAAGAAGAAATAAGGAGCGCTAGATAGATGGCTACTGCTAAGAAGAACGTTCGCGCTGCCCGTCTGAAGCGCGCGGACCGTAAGAACATTTCCGTGGGCCAGGCTCACATTCGTTCTACGTTCAACAACACGATCGTTTCGATCACCGATCCCCAGGGCAACGTCATTTCCTGGAAGTCGGCTGGCCAGGTGGGCTTCAAGGGCTCCCGTAAGTCCACGCCGTTCGCTGCCCAGATGGCTGCCGAGGCTGCTGCCAAGCAGGCCATGGAGCACGGTATGAAGAAGGTTTCCGTCTTCGTCAAGGGCCCCGGCTCCGGTCGTGAGACCGCCATCCGCTCCCTCCAGGCTGCTGGCCTCGAGGTCTCGAGCATCCAGGACAAGACCCCCATTCCGCACAACGGCTGCCGCCCCAAGAAGCGTCGCCGCGTGTAACTGAAAGGATCGTATCAATATGGCAATCGACAGGACTCCTGTTCTTAAGCGCTGCCGTCAGCTCGGGATCGATCCCGCTGAGCTCGGTTACAGCAGCAAGAAGGAATCTATCCGTCAGCCCAAGCGCCGTCGCAAGGAATCTGAGTACGGCATGCAGCTGCGCGAGAAGCAGAAGGTCAAGTTCATCTATGGCGTTCTGGAGAAGCAGTTCCACGGCTACTTCAACAAGGCCCGTAAGATGAACGGCGTCACCGGTGAGAACCTCATGATCATCCTTGAGTCTCGCCTCGACAACGTCGTCTTCCGTCTCGGCTTCGCCCGCACCCGCAAAGAGGCTCGTCAGTCCGTCCGTCACGGTCACTTCACCGTGAACGGCAAGCGCGTGGACATCCCGTCCTACCGCGTCAAGGCCGGCGACGTCGTCGCTGTCGGCGAGAAGTTCCGTGACCTCCTCCCCATCAAGGAGGCCCTGATTTCCTCCGAGCGCTTTGAGGTCCCTGGCTGGCTCGAGGTCGATATCGAGAAGCTGTCTGGTAACGTGCTCGCTCTGCCGACGCGTGAGCAGATCAGCGGTGATATCAACGAGCAGCTCATCGTCGAGCTCTACTCTAAGTAGTCCATCCGGGCTGCTGAGGCTGGAGGTAATACATGTCAGAATTCATTAGGCCTCAGGTTCAGGTCGAAGAGATCAACGAGACGTCTGCTCGTGTCTCCGTCGAGCCGCTCGAGCGTGGTTACGGCGATACGCTGGGTAACTCCCTTCGTCGCGTTCTTCTGTCCTCGCTCGAGGGTGCAGCCGTCGAGGCTATTCAGATCGATGGCGCGCAGCACGAGTTCATGACCATCCCTAACATGGTCGAGGATGTCACCGACATCGTCCTGAATGTCAAGGGTCTTGTCTTCAGGGCTCTCGGCACGACCGACGAGGCGACCGCCACCATCTCGGTTGACGGCCCCTGCGAGGTCACCGGTGCGGACTTCTTTATTCCGTCCGAGTTTGAGTTGGTCAACCCCGAGCAGCACATTGCTACGCTCACCGAGGGTGGCCATCTCACCATGAGCATGCGCATCGGCTATGGCCGCGGCTATGTCTCTGGCGAGGCTAACAAGCGCGACAACGATCCCATCGGTGTGATCCACGTCGACTCGCTGTACTCGCCGGTGTCCCGTTGCGCCAAGCTCGTTGAGGCTTGCCGTGTCGGTCAGCACACCGACTACGACCGCCTTGTCCTCGAGATCGAGACCAACGGCTCCATCGCCCCGCGCGACGCCGTGGTCCAGGCTGCCAATATCATCAACCAGCATATGGCCGCCTTTATGAACCTTGCCGAGACCCCCGAGGTCGAGGAGGAGGCTTCGATCTTCGCTCCCGAGGTCACCAACGACAACGCCGAGCTGGACAAGCAGATCGAGGATCTGGACCTTTCCGTCCGTTCCTACAACTGCCTTAAGCGCGCCAGCATTCACTCGGTCCGTCAGCTCGTTGAGTTCTCGGAGAACGATCTGCTCAACATCCGTAACTTCGGTGTTAAGTCGATCGAGGAAGTGAAGGACAAGCTTGAGTCCATGGGCCTGAGCCTGAAGGCTTAATGCTTCGCATATTTGAGGAGAAACTAGACCATGCGTCACAACGTTAAGAAGGGCCTGAAGCTCGGCACCGATGCGAGCCACACCAAGGCCATGAAGAAGAGCCTTGCTAAGGCCCTCTTCGAGAACGACCGCATCAAGA
This sequence comes from uncultured Collinsella sp., assembly GCA_902489965.1. Lineage (GTDB taxonomy): Bacteria > Actinomycetota > Coriobacteriia > Coriobacteriales > Coriobacteriaceae > Collinsella. Next base: position 8,977 of record CABUCA010000036.1, on the reverse strand, counting down.
CCACCGAGACCCGCGCTAAGGCGCTGCGTTCGGTCGTCGACCCGATCATCACTTGGGCCAAGAAGGGCGACCTGCACTCTCGTCGTCTGGCTATCGCCAAGCTCGGCGATAAGCAGCTCGTTGCCGAGATCTTCGACAAGGCTGCCCAGGGCATGTGGCAGGATCGCAACGGCGGTTACACCCGCATCATGAAGCTCGGTAACCGCAAGGGCGACAACGCTCCCATCGTTATCATGGAACTCGTCACCGAGCCTTGCACGCCTAAGGCCAAGAAGGCTGCTCCGGCCCCCAAGAAGGCCGCTGCTCCCAAGAAGGTCGAGGCTGTCGAGGAGGCTCCTGCTGAGGAGACCGCTGAGTAGACATTCCGTCTGCATAGGCTATATTCGAGGGGTACGTTCGCGTACCCCTCTTTTTTGTCGCGATACCGTTGCTTGTTTGTTGGGAGCGCCCATGACTGCGCCGTCTGATTTCAATTCGATTTCCGAGCTTGACGCCACGCTCGTATTTCGCGTGGCCTATGATGGCTCGTCGTATAGCGGATTTGCCGAGCAGCCGGGACAGACGACGGTTGCGGGTGAGCTACGTCGAGCCATCGAGACGCTGCTTCGCCGCCCGATTGATCTGACTTGCGCGGGGCGTACCGATGCCGGCGTACATGCCGTGGCTCAGTACATCAGCGTGCCCGTAACGGACGCTGAGCTCGCGTGTACGCGCCGTAGGTGGCTGCGGGCTATGGATGCCCTGCTGCCCAAAGATATCGCCATAAACGAGGTCTACAAGGCCCGTAAGGGCTTTTCTGCACGCTTTGACGCGCGTTCCCGTACGTATACGTACCGTATTGCCGATCGCGATGCACGCCCCGTGCTGTCCCGCGGTGCCGTGTGGTGGCATCGCTATCCCTTGGATGTTGAGGCTATGTCTGCTGCCTGCCCCGCGTTGCTGGGCGAGCAGGACTTTAAAAGCTTTTGCAAGGTTGTCTCGGCCGTTGGCAAGCCCACGCACCGCTGCGTGATGCGTGCCGAGTTTGGCCATGAGGTTGCGTTTGGCGAGGACATCCTGACGTTTACCATCGAGGGCAATGCGTTTCTGCATTCGATGGTCCGCACGATCGTGGGCACGCTTGTCGAGATTGGCATGCATCGCCGTGAACCCGAGTGGATGCGCGAGGTCATCGATGCTTGCGACCGTACCGCTGCGGGCCCCACGGCTCCTGCCTGCGGCCTTACGTTTATGGGCGTGGATTACGATCCCGCCGAGCTTATCGTGCTCGACTAGGGGAGGGCTCGACGTGTCGTGCGTCGACACCTGTCATCTGTGGGCTGCGCGTGTGCAACATCTGTTCTTGGCGTGCAATGCAACCGGTGTCTCATTGCTTTTATTGCCGGGGTGTACCATGAACCACGGTTTGATTCATTGCTGTCGAGAGGACGGATAATTTGGTTCGACGTGGCTCGCATCCGCGACTTTCGGTGATCCTTGTGGTAGAAGGTTCGCCCAGCTATGCGATGCGTGCGCTCGAGAGTATCCAGAACCAAGACCTCTATGATTTGCAGATTGTCGTTGTCTGCCGCGATGCTGCGCCCGGTGTGCGCCATTCGCTTCAAGTTGCTGCCGACAGGGACATCCATATTGATTTGATTGACGTCGAGGACGCGAAGCGCGGCGCTTGTCTTCGTGCCGGTTTTGATGCCTCGCGCGGCTCTCAAATCATCGCCATGAACGCCGATGAGTGGTTTGCTCCGCAGGCCCTTTCCAAGATGGTCGATATCGCGTGCGATACTGCGGCAGACATTGTGCTCCCCTCGGTGTCGCTCGATCGATACGATGCGCATCGCGAGCGTCATTCGCGCGTCTTGGATGCTGCCTCTATTGCCATAGAAGACGAGTCTTCTATGGTGACTGGGCTGCCTCAGTTGATTTTAGGCGGCCTGGTTGTTCAAACCTCTGGCGTGATGTTCAGCCGGTCGCTGTTTGAGGCATGCCTTTTGTGCGATAAGACGTTTCGCACAGTTGGGTTTATGGCGTGCGCACTCTCGCAGGCGCAGCGCGTCTCCGGATGCGGCGATGCTTGTTTCCACGCGGTGGCACCTAAGCTTACAGATGCCTTTGATCCCACCATGTATGCCAGGACATCCGATGACACTCGAGCGCTCGACGAGCTTGCGGACTCACTCTCGGAAGCAGATAGCGGTGGTCGGCTCAAGCTGGCAAGCCAAAAGTTCTACTTTGCCGGACTGGTCGCCTGCATCGAGAATTTGTGTCTGAGCCCGCATGGAGTGTCGTCAATCGAGCGTTCCACCCGCATGCGTGATATGCTCGAGGCGCCTCGAACCCGTCAGATGGTCGCCGCGCTCAAGGATAACCATCGGGGACTCGGTCTGTTGTTTGGGCCGATCGCCAGCGCCAAGCCCGCGCGCTGCGTGATGTGTACGCATCTGGCAGCTTTTCTTAACCGGACGGGCGCAAAAACCGCCTAAACGGCTCATTTCGAAACAAACTTGCATAGAATTGTTTCGAAATGCGTTCTTATTCACAAAAGCCTTCAAATAGCGCTAAACTATTCAATCACTGATTGATTGTCTCCGCCATCTTTTGGAGTGAGGGTTTGTATGGCTAAAAAACGCAATGGGCGCCAGGATGCCATCAGAGATATTGTGCGCAACAAAGACGTGCGTACGCAGCGCGTGCTGGTGGATGAGCTCCGCGCCATGGGCTTTGATTGCACGCAGGCGACCGTCTCTCGCGATATTGCCGATATGGGGCTGCGTAAGCTCCCTGAGGGCATCTATGTCCTGGCAGAGGACCTGCATCTGCAGCGCATGGTCTCCGAACTCGTTACCGGCGTTCTGCGCACCGATAACCTCGTCATGATTAAAGCTCAACCCGGTACGGCCTCCGGCATCGCCGCCGCCGTTGATGCGGCTGAGCTGCCCGACGTGCTTGGCTCGCTTGCCGGCAATGACACCATCTTGGTCATCGCCCAGACGGCTGAGGACGGCGAGCGTCTCGAGGCGCTGATCAACAAGCTGAGCAACTCCCGTAAGTAGGCGAGGACGAAGCGTATTCACTTTGTGACGCACATGCTTTCATAGCGATTTGTAAGGGGCGCCGACGTTGGTCGGCGCCCCTTATCTGTTTGCCGGCATGAAGGCCGTCCTACCAGATCGCTATAAGCAAAAGGCGCCCGAGCAACGCGTGCTGCTCGGGCGCCTATTTGGACGTTGTTAAAATCTCCTAGCCCATCGTATCGTCAGGCGTGGGCGTGGGATCGGGAGTGGGCGTAGGCGTGGGTGTGCCGCCGTCGCCGCCGGTCGAGCCGCCAGTTGAGCCACCGGTCGAGCCGCCCGTCGTGCCGGTGCCGCCGGTGGTGTCGCCACCCGTGGTTTCGGTGGTCGTTGTGGTCGTCGTGGTGGTCGTTGTGGTGGTTTCCTCTTCGTCCTTGTCTTCGTCCTCGTTGTTCTCCGTCTTCTTGGTGTTGTTGGTGCCGTAGAACTTCCAGACGCTGTTGTTCTTGTACGTAGGCGCCGTTCCGGTCGCAAACTCCTCGCGCTCGGTGCCGGCAAGGACGGTGTTCATAAACCGCTTAAAGACGGGCAGGTTGGTGCTGTCGCCCAGCAGATCCGTGCCGTACTTTTGGATGGGGATCTCGCCTGCCGAATAACCGGTCCACAAGGCGCACGCCAACTGCGGGGTGTAGCCGCAGAACCACAGGTTGGTGGTGTTGTCGGTGGTGCCCGTCTTGCCGGCATAGGGCTGATTGACGCTCAGGGCGCCGGCAGCACCCGTACCGCTGCCCTTCATGACGCCGGACAGAACATCGGTGACCGCGGCGGCCTCGCCCTCGGTAAGCACCTGTGAGGGATTGTCGGTGTGCTGGTACAGCACCGAACCGGTACGAGAGTCAATCTCGGTGATGGCGATCGGCTGGCGATAGTAGCCGCCGTTGGCAAACGTCGCGTAGGCGGCGGCCATCTCGAGCGGCGAGATCGAGCCGGTGCCGAGGGTCATGACGGGAACGTCCTCGATGTTGTCCTTGGCGGGGTCGATGCCGAGCTTTTTGACGAGCGAGATGATCTTGCTGTTGCCGACGGCTTCCGCCACCTGGATGTAGCCGGTGTTGGAGGAGTATGCCGTCGCCTGCTTAAGCGTGATGTTGCCATAGCTCTGGTTGGCGTAGTTTTGGACCTCGGTCGTGGTGCCCTTGGCCTTGAGCGGCGAGTTGCAGTTGAGGGTGACGTTGGGGTTCATGCCGTTTTGGATGGCAGTTGCCAGCGTAAAGGCCTTAAAGGTGGAGCCGACGGGACGCTTGGCCGTGGCGTGGTTCACGTGGTTCTCGTCGGCGTTGTAGTCGTAGCCGCCCACCATGCACTTGAGGTAGCCGGTCTTGGGGTCGACGACGACCATGCCCATGTCCAGGCCGTCAAGCGAGAGCGTGTCGAGCTGCTCGCGGACGGCATTCTCTGCCACCTGCTGCATCGTGGGGTCGATGGTGGTCTTGACGGTCAGGCCGCCCTTAAAGAGCACGTCGGTCGAGAACTCCTGCTCCAGCAGCTGCTTGACGTAGGAGACAAAGTAGGGCTGCGAGTATACGTCGACGCCGCTGCCCGAGATTTCGGTCACATTGAGGGCGATGGGTTCGGCCTGTGCGGCATCGTGCTCCTCCTGCGTGATGTGGCCCAGGCGCAGCATGTTGTCGAGGACCTTGTTGCGACGGGACAGCGCCAGGTCGGGGTTGACTGTGGGGTCGTACTGCGAAGGCGAGTTGGGAAGGCCGATGAGCAGCGCGGCCTCGCTGAGGGTGAGGTCGGCGGCGCTCTTGGACAGATAGGTCTCAGCTGCGGCTTCAATACCGTAGGCGCCGTGGCCGTAGTAGATGGTGTTGAGGTACATCATGAGGATCTCGTCTTTGGAGTACATGTCCTCCATCTTGATGGCGATGTAGGCCTCGCGCACCTTACGCTCGATGGTCGAGTCGAACTGCTCCTCCTGCAGAATGGTGTTGCGCACCAGCTGCTGGGTGATAGTCGAGGCGCCTTCGTGCCCGCCGCCGAGGGTTGCCACCGCAGCACGCGCGATACCCCACAGGTCGATACCGCCGTGCTCGTAGAAGCGCTCGTCCTCGACGTCAACGGTGCCCTGCAGCACGTAGGGGGAGACCTCGTCCTTGGTGATGGACTTGCGGTTTTGCGTGTAGAAGCTCGCGATCTTGTTGCCGTTGCAGTCGACGATCTCGGTGGGCTCGCTCACCAGATACGCGTTGGCGTCGGTGTAGTCGGGCAGATCGGACAGCCAGCGGTTGACGTTGCCGACCATGCCGATGCCAAATGCCACGCCCGCGATAAGCAAAAAGCCCAAAAACGAGAGCAGGATTATGGGCAGGGCATGCGTCTTTGAACGGCTGCGTCCCTGTCGTTGGCGAGGACCCATATATTGACCTCCAGGTATGTCGTGCCGGACGGCGGATGTGCCGTCGGGGCAGGATGGACATAAGTTATTACACGATAAACCAAACGGGGCGCGCGAGGCCTCGTGTATGCTGGAAGACGGCATTTTTCAGAGTGAATGCATACCTTGGTAAGGAGTTTGCCGATGGCGATTCGGACGATGGGGCCGAGCGGACAATACGAGACTAGATTGGATGCTGCCGGTGCGGCGCTGCCCGAGCTGCTGGCGCCGGCGGGCGGGCTCGACCAGATGCTTGCGGCCATCGCCGCGGGTGCCGATGCCATCTATGCGGGGTTGGGCGGCTTTAACGCCCGTGTGAGCGCTCATGGCTTTACGGATGACGAGTTTGCGCGCGGTTGTGCCGCGGCGCATGCCCATGGCGTGCGTGTGTACGTGACGCTCAACGTGTTCGTGTTTGACGATGAACTGTCCGACGCGGTGGCGTTGGGAGCTCATGCACTGGAGCTGGGCGCCGATGCTCTGATTGTCGCCGATGCCGGGCTGGCCTGCGCGCTGCGCACGGCGATTCCCGGGGTCGAGATTCACCTGTCCACGCAGGCGGGCGTTCATAGCGAAGGCGCCGTGCGGCTTGCCGCCGATGAGCTGGGGGTCGAGCGTGTGACGACGGCGCGCGAGCTGACGGTCGACGAGATTGCGGCGTTATGTGCCACGGGCGTGCCCATCGAGGTATTCTGCCACGGTGCGATTTGCATCGGCTATTCGGGGGCGTGCGAGTTCTCGGCCCTGCGGCGTGGGCGCTCGGCGATGCGCGGCGACTGCACGCAGCCGTGCCGTCTGGCGTACGACCTGGTGGACGAGGCGGGGCAGAGCGTTGTCGCCGTCGAAGGGGATCGCCTGCTGTGCCCGCGCGACTATCTGGGTATTGCGCATCTGCCCGAGCTTGTAGATGCCGGCGTGGCGTCGCTCAAGATCGAGGGGCGCATGAAGAACCCCGATTACGTATTCAATGTGGTGCGGGTGTGGCGCCGGGCGCTCGATATGCTGCGCGACGACGCGTGGGACCCCGGTGCCGTGGAAGAGCTTGAACGCGAGCTGGGAAGGTCGTTTAACCGTGGGTTTACCGATGCGTACCTGCGAGGGCGTTCGGGTGCCGAGCTGATGAGCTTTGAGCGCGCAATTAACCAGGGCGTGCGCGTGGGACGCTTGGTTGCTGTGGGCCACGAAGAGGTGACCGTTGAGTTCGACGCCGCCGTGGCGGCGGGTGACACGCTCGAGATTCGGTTCTATCCGGGTGTCGACGCGCGTCCCGATGTGCCCAAGCGCTGGCCGCAGGTGCCCTGCCCGGTGGATGCCGCAGCGGGGGAGCGCGTCGTCGTGCATTGCAAGCGTAAGGTGGGCACGGGCTGCGAGGTATACCTGATTCGCAGCGCCGGCGTGTTGGATCAGACGGCGGCGGTGTTGGAGCGCATGCGGGCCGAGGCGGATGCGATTGCGCCCGTTGCGCGTGCCGTTGAGGTGCTGCCCTTTGAGGGCGTTGCGGTGGATGGCGGTGCGTCGACGGAGTTGGTGGAGTGCGCGGTTCCCACTCGCATGGTTTTTGCTTGGCAGCTGATGGATGCCGACCCGCGCGGAGAACTCGATTTGTCCGACGCCGTTGTGGTGCTTGACGAGGTGTGCCGCACGGGTGACGCTGACCGGACCCGCTCACTGATGCAGCGTGCCGGGCGCGTCGTCTGCCGCAACCTGGGACAGGTGGTGATCGCTCGCGAGCTGGGCGTGACGTTTGACGTGGCGGCGCCGGTGTTCTGCGCGAATCGGGCCACGCTTGCCTGGCTGCGCGAACTCGGTGCGGGGCGGGTGTACTTGCCGGCCGAGTTGCTCGGCAATGATGCGGAGCGTATTGCCGAACTGGCTGCTGAACCCGGCGTCTTGGGTCCGGTCGACGCCGACCGTCCCGAGCTTATGGTGTGCGAGCACTGCCTGCTGACCGCCGAGGGCGTCTGCGCCACCGATGCGACGGGACAGGTCCGTTGCCGCGACTGCTTGCGTCGTCGGCAGGTACGCTATCTGGTCGAGCGTGACGGCACACGTCTGCCAGTTGCCATCGACGCATACGGCAGGACGAGGATTTTCCTGTCGTAGGTGCCGCGTCGCGTCAGTTTGTTATCATATGAGAGTTTATGGACTTCCAGCACCGCCGTTTTCGGCGAGGGTGCTATAGCAAAAGGAGGATACCCAATGCTGTCTGTTGACGAGCAAATGCGTATCATCACCTCGGGCGCCGCGCAGATCGTTCCCGAGGCCGACCTTCGCAAGAAGCTTGAGAAGGGCGAGCCCCTCAACATCAAGCTCGGCGTCGACCCCACCAGCCCCGACCTGCACCTGGGCCACGCCGTGCCGCTGCGCAAGATGCGTCAGTTCCAGGACCTGGGCCACAACGTCACCCTCATCATCGGCAACGGTACCGCGTTGATTGGCGACCCTTCGGGCAAGAATTCCACCCGTCCGCAGCTTTCGCAGGAGCAGATCGAGGCCAATGCCGAGACCTACGTGAGCCAGGCCATGAAGATCCTGGATCCCGAGAAGACCACCATCGTGCACAACGGTGACTGGATCCTTTCGATGGATCTGTCCGGTCTGCTGCAGGTGTGCTCCAAGTTCACCGTCGCCCGCATCCTCGAGCGCGACGACTTTACCAAGCGCTACCAGTCTCAGACGCCGATCGCCCTGCATGAGTTCCTGTATCCCGTGATGCAGGCTTTCGACTCTGTGCAGATCAAGGCCGACGTGGAGATGGGCGGCACCGACCAGCTCTTCAACCTGCTCGCTGGTCGCGAGCTCATGGAGAAGATGGGTATGGAGCCGCAGATCGCGCTTACCATGCCGCTGCTCGAGGGCACCGATGGCGTGCGCAAGATGTCCAAGTCCTACGGCAACTACATCGGCCTGACCGATGCTCCCAAGGATATGTTCGGCAAGACCATGTCCATTCCCGACGAGATGATCGGCAAGTACTATCGTCTGGCCAGCTCGCTCACCCCGGCCGAGGTCGACAAGATCGACGCTGCTCTGGCCGATGGTTCCGCCGATCCCTATGAGCTCAAGCGCGCACTGGGCCGCGACCTGTGCGACACCTACCACGGCGCTGGCGCCGGCGACGAGGCTCAGGCCGAGTTCGACCGCGTGTTCAAGGAGGGCCAGCTTGCCGACTTCCCCGAGAAGCACGTTGAGCTGACCGTCAACGACGAGGGCCAGATTTACCTCGCCGGTCTGCTCAAGGACCTGGGTCTTTCTGCCAGCGCCGGCCAGGCCCGTCGCGATATCGACGGCGGCGGCGTCAAGATCAACGGCAAGGCCGTGGCTCCCAAGAGCTACAACATCGATCCCAGCGCCCTCAAGCTGGGCGACACCCTTTCCGTAGGCAAGCGCAAGGGCTTCAAGTTGATTTAGTTCCGCCGTTCTACCGAACGGCGGACCGGCCGACGCTGCGCGGGCCGCATTTGGACAATCTGACGTTCAACTTCAAGGGCGCGACCAGAAGGTCAGCGCCCTTTCGTTTCACGTCACCTTG
>CABUCA010000035.1 GCA_902489965.1 uncultured Collinsella sp. | reverse complement strand
AGGTTCATCAGAGCAAAAGGGGCTTTCCCGATTGCCACAATAGATTTGAGCATCCGCCCACAAACGTCCGCGTTTTATACCCATCAAATCCTTTGCCTTTTGTCGTCTAGACTAGAAAAATCGCTCGAAATAACGCAACCGGCCTGCTCGCTTGAAGAAACCTAAGCCCGTAACGTAGATGTGCAAACTTCCGAAACGCCTTGCGCGGCATAGTGCGTATAAACTTCGTCAACCGCCTCAGAAATATCTGAGTATCGCGCCGGGTCAAAAGCATACGATGTCGCAGCTATACCCTGCACCCATTCGGAACGCGGATTAATTGAATAGCCACACAGCATCATCATACATGCATCTAGACCTGATTTCCCAAGTATCCGACGTATTGATGAGAGCATCGCGGGTCGCCCCTGCACCATCGTCGTCACCCCTATTAACAGTATTTACCGTTTTTCTCTAAATGCGTATCGCCACCCTTAAGAATACGAAGTGTTTTATCCAGACCCGATTGTCCTCCATCTCAAACGAAGGGATAAGGAATCTCATCCGGAATCGGCAGTAACGGAGGATTCACAACGACAAGCGAAAAACATGAGTCATCTCTCAGAGGGGAGTAAAGGCTCCCCTCAAGCACCCTAGTTTCGTCATCCAAAGAGTTGATGGCAGTGTTTTTCTTACAAAGGTCGACAACAAAAGGGTTGATTTCTACAGATGTTACATCCATGCCACAGTTGGTAAGTATCAGGCCCTGTATTCTGGGGCCAGAACACAAATCGAGAGCCTTCCGTGCGCTCTGCGGTGTAAGGCGCCAATCTCAGCAAATCTGTCCCACAATACTGCGCTGAAGAACAAGACGGAACCCCTGAGCCAAACTCCCCTATACCTTATTAAGGCTAAGACAGGCAAGTTCACGCACCCGGCATATTCCAGAATAACATCCTATTGTTTTAGATGCTCTACAAGCATGAACAGCCGCGAATCGGAAAGATCTTCTAGTTTCGCCCCGACTGACCGCCAAGGGCCAAAATGGCCCCTCCATCCCCGGGCGACTGGCTCTGGCGCGCCGAGGAGTGTCCCCAAGTGCCGGCAGAAAAGAAACGTCCCTATCTGCCGGCTAGAGAGCACCGAAGAGGATGGCGTAGGTAGTGGATTCGCCGAGCTTGAGCTCGTCGCCGGGATTGAGTTGGGCGGAACGGCCGGGCTCGACCTGAATGCAGACGCGCGTGGCCCCGTTTACCACCACGGTTCCGTTGGTGGACGACAAGTCCTCGACGTGCCAGATATTTTGAGCATCGCACCAGATATGAGCATGGCGGGCCGAGACATCGTCGCCGACGTCGGTAATATCGCCCTCACCAGTGGCCAGCGCGCCAATCTCAACACCCTGCTCACTCGGCTGAATCCAGCGCGGGGCGCTCACGACAAAACTGTTTTGCACGCGCAGCAAGCCCAAGGGGTGCGCCGGGGCGGGTTCGCGTTCGCCCGCAGTCATCGACATGCCAAGCGAACGCGGCGTGGAGGTGCCTCCGCCACAGGTCGCGTGCGCGTAGTCGATGGCATAGTTCACCGAGGACCGCACATCCGCCGAACAGCCGACGGCGACAAACAGCACCAGCACGGCCTCGGCGCGCTCGGCAGGCATGAGTTCCGCCGCCTGGGACAGGCGATCGAGCGCGTTGCGATAGAGATTCGTGTCCTGGTGGCACTCTTCGAGCGCGCGTACCATCGGTTCACCTGCAGGACCGCACACCATATTGATCACAGCCGTGGAGTCCATGGGATTGCGCTGGCGCAGGGCCAGTTGCGACATAATACGCGCAGCCGAGGTACCGTATTCGGCAAAGTAGCGCTGCTGAAGCGTGCCGACCGGCGCGCGAACGATAAAGCGGGAAACCCAAGAGCGATCGGCGGCTCGGCTCTGCGGGCTGCGGCCGTCGGCGAGCGGACGGGACGAAAGCACCAAGCCGCACAGCTCGATATGGCTCAGATGCGCCGCGCGCTTAAAGATGTCAAACATGGCCCCGCATGGGGTGAGCTCAACTTGAGATGCCATGACCTAGGCCTCCTTGGTCGTAGAAATAGAATCGGACGATACTTCGACAGGTCCGCCAAAAGTACGGGCAGCTGCGGCTCCACCGGCAAGCGGAGTCGCCATCTGGGCTTTTGTGCGTCGCGGTGCCGAAACGGGAAGTTCAAAGGCAAAGCCCATCGCAAGCAAAAACCACGTAAGCGTATAGGTTGCAACCAGAGCGGCAACAAGGCCGCCCATCACGGCGCGTTGGGAAAATACGCTACATGCAGCCACAACCAACACCGGAACCTCGCAGGCAGAAAGCGCAAGCACACCCTGCAGGAACCCCGAGCGCCGATTGCGCGCAAGTGCCCCCGTGACAACGCCGGCTATGCCTGGCAGTGCCAACGCCAGTGCGGCAATAATACCCGGTAGCGACCCAGACCACACGAGCGACCCCAAAGTCACCGTCACGCGAGCGCCCGACGCCAGCAGCGCGGCCGAAACCACGACCACAGCCCAAACCACGCCACAGACGACCGTCGCGCCGACCATCAGCGCGCGACGAACCGCGCGGCCAGACGCATCCATGGGGCACGGCGTGAGCGGCTCGCCGCGGAGCGAACGGCCGACATTTTGCGCATAGTGGTCACAAAACGCCGAGAGCGCCGCCTCGACCGCCGCCGGCTCGGGACGATCTTTTTGATGGCTGGACAGACAGGCCATCACCACGTCGAACAGCTGGGCATCGACAAACGCCAGCGCATCGCGTAGCTCTTCGGAATCCGGCTCAAGCCCTAGCTGCTGGGCCTGCTCGGCCGCGGCGAGCGCCACATCGGGCTCACGACGAAGCAGCTGAGTCAAATCACAACCGGGCGCATGGGCACCAATGGGATAGTCGGGCCGCGTGTCCATCTTGAGACGGTAGGGGCTCGCGATGTCGCGCGTCTTTTTGCGCGAACCCGAGGTGCCCGAAGTGCTCGGCGCGGCTTCGTATGGCGCGACGCCGGCAATGAGCTCGTAAACCGTGCTTGCCGCGGCATAGACGTCGATCGCCGGCGACATACGCAAAGCGCGCAGATCGGGAATATCGTCGGTGAGCATCTCGGGCGGGGCATAGGCAACCGTCGCGCGACGCAGCGTGGCATAGCGCTCGGTAAAGGATGCCTTGCCGCCGGTACCGGCCACGGCCGACGCAGGCTCAAGCGCCAGCGACGAGCCAAAGTCGATCAGGCACAGGTCAAAGGTGCCCTCGGCAAGCTGCCGGTCAAGCGGTAGACGCGCCGTGCGCACCATAATATTAGCGGGCGAGATATCGCGATGGACAAAGCCCTCACCCACCAGGCTCATACGGCAGAGCAGATCGAACAGGTCGCGACCCAGACGCGCCGCCACAAGCGGCGACAGGCGTCCGGCATCGTCCACGGCGAGTCGCGAACGCAAGCGGGCAAGCGTCTCGCCCTCGACCCATTCCATGACAATTGCAGGCACACCGTCGACCTCGCCCCAGCCATAGAGGCGGGGAAAGCCCTTAAGGCCCGAAAGGGCGCGATGGCATTCGTATTCCTCGCGAAACGCCGCCTTGAACTTGGCGACCAGCGCCTCGTGAGCGGCATCGTCGTCAAACTCATCGCGCGTCGGCAAGATGAGCTGCTTGAGTGCCACGGCCTCGCCTTGGGCGTTGACGGCACGCGTCACGCGGCCGATACCGCCACGGCGCATGGTGGCATCGTCGGCAAACAGCATCGTAAAACGACGCAGATAGGCAGGCAGTTCGTCCTGACCGAGCGCAATGGCCGGCTCAAACCCGTCGACACGCGCCAGGCGCAGGCCGACCATGGGATCGCGACCGAGCGATTGTGGTGTGGTGGATGCAAGATCGGTCATCATAGGGCAAGCGCCGCCACGTTATTGTTGAAGTTACCGAGCGCGACGTCATCATCGCCGTAATGGCCGACCCATTGACATAGGTTGGTGTAACAGCCCCACAGATTGGCATACTGCTGATACCACTTTGACCGGGGCGAGAATGTCTGACGACCGAACTCAGCTCGAATAACAAACATCTCCCCGACCAGGCTGTCGCACGGTCTGGGATCTCCCGTAGAGTTATAGGTCGAGACCACGTCATTGGCACGAGAAACATAGCCGTCGAGCATGTTGTACTTGGTCACAAGCCAACTGTGAATGCTCTCTTCTTCAGCAGCGGAAAGGCCACCGGAGTTTGCATCGTTGTCAGTGTTGCCGCCCGTCGAGCCGCCGTTTCCAGACCCTCCGGTAGAGGAACCCGACCCAGAGCCGCCGCCCGAACTCGATGAATCCGAGCTACCGGGCTTGCCTGTCTGCTGGGCGTCCTGCCCCTTCTGCTGCTCGACCTTATTCACCGTTGCCGCCACGCTATTGTTGGACAACCGATCGATGATCTTGGTGTTGGTGAGCACGATGGTTTTGCCATTGGCAAGCGTGACTTCGTTGTCCGGGACCTCGGCGCCGTCCGCATCGTCGGTGCCAAACACAATATGCCCGACCACACTTGCCCAAGCATATCCAGTCGTGGTGCCCAGATCACTTTTGACCTCATGCCCCACGCGCGGTTCGCGTGCGGCATGCGCCTGCATCATGGACGGCACGGTCATGCCATAGGTAGAAACGCCAGCTATGACCAGCACCAGCGAGCACGATAGCAGTGCGTACGCCCGCGGAGCCAAGCCCAGTCGGCATCGCATGCGCACCGCGGCGCCGCGCTTTGTCTGAGTGCCACCGGGCCGCATGCGTTCTCCTCCAACAAAAACACGCCGCTCGGGAGCGGCGCATTCATTCGAATCCATATTTGAGTGTATCAGCGAACCCAAAAGGTTGCGCAACGAATGAGCAAATTAAGGATGCGAGTGGAAGCATCCATGCGATAAGCGGATACAAAGCATCTTTGTTGCACAACAAACTTACAGTCGCACAGGGAAATTATGACTACCCCGTGCGTCGCGAGGAAAACATACGGCAGGAGCAGGCTCGCCACCTAAATCGCGCGACGGGCCTCGATGGCGCGGCCAAGCGTAAGCTCGTCGGCATACTCCAGGTCGCCGCCCACGGGAAGGCCGCTTGCCAGACGCGACACCTCGACGCCCAACGGCTTGATAGTGCGGGCCAGGTAGCTCGCCGTGGTCTCGCCCTCAATATTGGGGTTGGTGGCAATGATGACCTCATGGATATCCTCGTGGCCCAGACGCGCCAGCAGCTCGCGGATGTGCAACTGCTCGGGACCAATCTTGTCCATGGGACTGATCACGCCGCCCAATACGTGGTAGAGACCGTGGTAGCTGCCCGTGCGCTCGATCGCCTGGACGTCGCGCGGCTCGCCCACAACGCAAATGCGAGTGGTATCGCGCATCGGGTCCTGGCAGATGGAGCACTCGTCGGCCGTGGCGTAGTTAAAGCAGCGGCTGCAAAAGTGGACCTCCTGCTTGACCTCCAGGATGGCCTCGGCCAGGCGGCGGGCCTCCTCGGCATCGGCCTCGAGCAGGTAATAGGCGATGCGCTGGGCCGACTTGGGACCAATGCCCGGCAGACGGCCCAGTTCATCGAGCAGTTTTTGCAGACTGTGATTTGCACTCATTTATATGTGTGTCTTAGAACGGCATGCCCGGGATGTTGAGGCCGCCGGTGATGGCGCCCATCTGCTTGTTGGCGAGCTCGTTGACGCCGCGGACGGCCTCGTTGACGGCAGCCATGATCATATCCTGCAGCATATCGACGTCCTCGGGATCGAGCGCATCGGGATCGATGGTGAGGTTGACGAGCTCCATCTCGCCGTTAACGGTCACCTTGACCATGCCGCCGCCGGCAGAGGCGTCGACGGTCTGGGACTTGAGGTTCTCCTGCGCGGCGGCAAGCTGCTCCTGCATCTTGCGAGCCTGCTTCATCATCTGCTGCATGTTCATACCGGCCATGATGGCTCCTTTACGTGCGGCCGCACGCCGAGCTGCAAGGGCAGCCGGAGCACGGCGGGACTTTCAAACTCAAAAATCGTACCACGGCGCGCGGCGAGAGAGCGGGGCGGACGTGTTACCTCAGTCGATATACATGTCCTCCAATACAAACCGCACTCAAAGATTATGCAAGGTCGAATTATGCAAGGTTGCATAATATCGCACACTCAATCTAGTAGAGCCGAATCCGGCATTTCATGTGCGCCACTAAATAGCTAAATGCCGAACCGCTGCTCGAGGCGGCGCACATGGCGGCAGGGTATAATTTGATTGCCATAGATAGTAATTTGGAGGTGCCCCATGAATGCCCCCAACGCGCTCCAAAACATCCGCTCAAAACACCCCGTTGCATATGTGGTTCTCTATCTCTTTGTCGGCTGGGCATTGCTGGTTGTCATCACCCATGCCATAGCTTTTGGAGCAGAACTGCTGATAGCCAGCTCGGACCAGCCCGTCGTCAAATGGGAGACGACCGATGAGTGCACCGACGGAACCCGAACCGTCTACTACAACAGCCCGTCCCTCTATCAAGAGTTCAAGGTCAAGATAAAGGACTTCAAGATTGTCGATGCCGAGCTAGGCGTTTATTTGGCAATCGGAGCAACCATTAACGCCGAGCAAGTCGAGTACACGGACAGCCATGCGACGTATCGTATCGACCTCAGCATCCTAGGCCGACCGTCACGCACCTGTCTGCTCAAATGCGACATACGCGGCACCACACTACACATGTCCGAAATACAGATGCGCCCGGACAAGGGGTCCTCTTCTTGAGCAGTATACCCGCCTGCGCAGCTACTCCACCGGTTTGAAGATGGTGGCCTGGCCGAAGACGTTGCGGATGAGGGCTTTGGCCTCGTCCTCGGTCTGCGGGATGCTCGGGGCTGCGCCCTGATGGCCGAAGGGGCTGCCGGCGCCGGGGTTGGACTCCCAAGGGGCAGCGGGGGCGTCCCCCTCTTTGGGGGCAGCTGCAGCGGACTTGGGCGCGGACGCCGCACCCGGCACGTCGAACGGAGGAAGATCGTCCCCGCTCGCATCGCCGGCAAAGCCGCCGACCATGGCGTCGTCGTAGGGCACCTGCTCGGATTCCCACGGCGCGGACTGCGCGACAGACTGAGCCTTGGGGGCAGCCGAGCGCTCGGGCGCACGGGGTGCGGGCTCGGTCGGGAGCTTACCCGTGGCAGGAGCGCCGGCGGGGTTGTCGGAGCGTAGCCAGGGGGCTTTGCCTAGGTCAGACGACTTGGGCGCGGGCGAGGCGGGCTTGGACACGGGTGTCGGAGCAGCCGGTTTGGGCGCCGCGGGCTTAGGCGCCGACGGGGTCGACGCCGCTACCGGTGTCGCTTGCCGCTGCGGCGCGCTGGCGCTCGAGGATGCAGGGGCCGCCGAGGACACGGGTTGCGGGTCCGCAGATGCCGCAGCCCGTGCAGATGGAGAATGCTCCTCATGTTGAGGAGCCGGCGTGCCACCCCCATCCAAGACATAGTCGACGGTACGACGACCGAAGACTGCGCAGACCGTCGGCAGGACCACCGATTGCGTATCGGCGCGACCGAGCATCTTGATGGCAAAGGTCGAGCCCGCGGGGAACGAGACGGTGAGCTTGGAGCCGTCGTCGGCCGTGGCGCGGGCGTTGAGCAAAAGCCCTGCGTAGGAAGCCTGACGCGCCTTGACACGCTCGACGACCTCGGCCCATTTGCGCTGCAGCTCTCCGGCATCCTCGACCGCGGGCGTCTCGGCAGCACCGGCGGCGGCAACCTGGGCGGCATTGTTGGACTGGGGCTTAGGTGCCGGAGCGGTGGCAGGCGCGGGGGCAGCAACGGGCTGAGGCGTCGACGTCGGCGCAGGCTGAGGTGCAGGCGCTGCAGACTTGGAAGCTGACACGGACGCAGAACGGGGAGCAGGCTGGGCAGCCGGAACAGCAGCGCCGCGGTCCCAAGGCATGCCACCCTGATGCGCGGACGTAGCAGCGGGGGCAGCGGATGCCGCCGGAGCGGCAGCACGGGCGCCCGAAATGAGCGTCGGCTGTTGGGCAGCAGCGGGTACGGATGCTGCAGGCGCGGCGGCCTGAGCAGCGGCCACGCTCGCCGGCACGGCGCCGTTGGCAACCATGGCCTCCAGACGTGCCACGCGCTCGGCCAATGCCTCAATCGTTAAATCAGCCTCGGGACGTGCCAGACGCGTGCAGGCAATCTCAAGCACCAGGCGCACGTCGCTCGCGCCCCTCATCTCCAAGGCGGCGTCGTCGAGCACCGTCAGCACGCGGGCCAGACGGTCGGCAGGATGCTCGCCAAAGGCAGCGGACTCGGCAGCAAGCGCCTCGGCCTGCTCGGCTCCGCCCTCAAACAGCTCGGCACGGGCGCCGGCAACGCAGGCCACGTACACGTCACGCACGTGCGCCACTAGGTCGCGCGTCAGCTCAAGCAGGTCATTGCCCTCCTCGACCTGTGCGCGAATGAGGCCATAGAGCTCGGCGACATCGCGTGACGCAATCGCCGCGGCAAACTCGCCCAGGATCTGGTCCGAAACCTCACCTAAAAGCGAACGGGCATCGTCCGCATGCACGGAGCCGTTGCCAAAAACGCTCAGCTGCTCCAGCGTGGAAAGAGCATCGCGCATGCCGCCCTTGGCATGACGCGCAACGATGGCCAACGCCTCGTCATCGTAATCGAAATCCTCCTGCTCGCACACGTAGGCCAGGCGGCGCTCGATATCCTCGTTACCGATACGGTGGAAGTCGAAGCGCTGGCAGCGCGAGAGGATGGTCTCCAGAATCTTTTGTGGGTCGGTGGTGCACAGCACAAAGATCACGTGCGCCGGCGGCTCCTCGAGCGTCTTGAGCAGCGCGTTGAACGCCGCCGTCGTGAGCATGTGGACCTCGTCGATGATATAGATCTTGTACTTGCCGCGCACCGGGGCAAAGTTGACGGAGTTGATGATCTCCTCGCGTACGTTGTCCACGCCGGTGCGGGAAGCGGCATCGAGCTCGTAGACATCGGGGTGGTTGCCCTCGGCGATGAGCTCGCACTCCTCGCAGGTGCCGTCGGGCATGCAGCCGCTCGCACCCTCGGCGCGCGCCGCCTCGGCATTGCGGCAGAGCAGCGCCTTGGCAAGGATGCGCGCCATGGTGGTCTTGCCCGTGCCGCGCGGTCCGCAGAACAGGTAGGCGTGGGACAGGCGTCCCTCGGTAATGGCGTGCTCGAGCGTCGAGACGATATGCTGCTGGCCCACCACGGAGTCGAAGGTGAGCGGGCGATACTTTCGGTACAACGATTCCATGGGTGCTCCCCCGGGTATACTGAGTCTTGTTGCCGCGACGGCCATGCGGTCGCACGGCATACTGCATTCCATAATAACCCGTACGGCGAGCCCGCCGCGATAGGAGTCCAAAGAGCATGGCAGACGCAGAGAGCAACCTCGTTCCCTCCGAAGCAGCCGACCAGGTCGAGGTCGCGCTCGAGAAGCAGGCCGCAGCCGACGACGGTATCCTGTACCTCAACGAGTACCAGTACGAAAACGACCTGGTCACCGACTTCGCCCGCCTGGTCGCCTCGCCCAGGCGTCGCGGCTCGCTGTATGTCGCCGCGGCAATTGCCGCGCTCATCGGCATCGGCATGTTGGTGGCCGGCGGCAACTGGATCAAGTTTGGCGTCGTGCTGATCGTATTCGGCGCCTTTTTGGCCTGGTGGAGCAAGAACCTGCACCACACCCTCGCCCGCGACTTTATCGACGCCGTTGAGGCCGACGAGTCCATGGGCGGCCGCTATCGCCGCGTCGCCGCCAACGAGGACGGCCTGATGGTTTGGGGCAAGAGCGGCAAGTCGCAGTTCTTCCCGTTTGAAAAGCTCGACCACGTGCTCGACGGCGAGCGCATCTTTGTGGCCATGTTCGCCGACCAGGGCGTGACGATCCCTAAGGACACCTTTGTCCGCGGCGATGCCGAGCAGTTCGGTCCCTTCCTCAAGGCGCGCATCAACAAAAAACTCCGCATCGAGACCAAGAAGAAGAAAATGAAGGCCGAGAAGGCCGCTGCCGAGGCCAAGCAGGGCGACAAGCCCCAGGAGACCAAGGGCAAGCAGCGCAAGCAGAAGAACAAGAAGAAGCGGTAGGCCAGCCGACACCGAAGACGCCTCGCCCCGCGTCATTCCGGGCCAGGGCGCCTGGGATCGAGCGCGAGTGCCACCGATGGACCCATTTTGCCTAGCTCTCGAGTTACTTCACTTCAAACCTTAAGAGCCTTCTCTCTGGCAGATCGGTCATCTTCATCGTATAAGTCCCAGGAAAAGCCTTCTCAAAACGGACGGTCTCGTAACCTTCGAAATAGTCGTTGGTGTTTTGCATCATGAATGGGACGAGCAACTCGTTCTCCGCCCCAACCTGTACAGCAAACGCAGCAGAGCCGCCCAGAGCCGGCATTGCCTGCGTTATCAGATCGGTATTGACCACAAAGTCATAGTTTGGCGCAGACTCCGGCACCAAATGCCAAACATACGTTTTGATTCCGCCTTCGACATTGTCCTTATTCCTGACACGCATCTTTACGGCGATAACACACGTGATGTCGGCGTCCTTCAATTTCGTTTTCGTATCCACGATGCCATATTTTGAATAATCATCATGCGCACGCTTGAGATACTCGCGCGGCGTGAGCAGCTCTGCCCCGTCTATGCAAAACGAATACCCGTCAGTCGCCACATCCTTCGACCCCAGAAACGCCCCATCCATCGAGAGCCATTCGCCCTCCGCATAATATTTCTCAGGAATGACCGTCCGGTTCCCGTTAACGACGCTCACCCTCATGCCCGCAAGGCCGGTAGCAGCACAGCCGAAAAGAGCAAGCACCGCCCTTCTTGTCCACAGGGTCTTCTTCATCGCGCTCACGACCTTTCCCGAACTTTCACAACGGCACCGTCGCGCATGCAGTAAACCCGATCGGCCAGCTCCTCGAGCACCTCTCCGTCATGGCTGGACAGAATAACCTCGCGACCCGTTGATGCCGCCATCGCCACAACGCGCTTGAGTATTTCCACGCCCGCTTCGTCGAGGGCATTTGTTGGCTCATCGAGAACAAGTAGCTTCGGCTTTTCCATAATTGCCGCAGCTATCCCCAGACGTTGCTTCATCCCAAGCGAGTATGCTCGGAACTTCTTTTTTTCGTCTGCATCGAGCCCCACGAGCCGCAGGGCAGAGCGAATGTCCTCGGGGGTGGCAACGCCCTTGATCTGAGCGATGAGCTCCAAATTATCGTAGCCAGACAGATATCCCAAAAAGGAAGGCGCCTCGATCAACATCCCCAGACTCGGCGGGAACGAGATGTCCACCCCAAGCCTTTGGCCATCGATAGAGATTTCGCCTTCGGTAGGCTTGATCAATCCGCAGACCGCTCGCATAAGCATGGTCTTACCCGAACCGTTTATCCCCTGAAGCCCAACCACAGTCCCAGGGTCAACCTCGATGGACACGTTGCGCAGAACATCGTTTTTGCCCATGCGCTTCGATACGTCCCTAACGATCACGCTCATATCTTGTCCCCCTTTTCTATAAGGTCGGCCCTTCGAAACCACAGTCCACCCAGCGATAGACATAACGACATAAGCCCAATTGATGACAAGACGCTCGAGCCCGCCGCGATTCCCTCTTTGACAATTCCGCCCCAGCGCAACAGCATCAAGGCGTTACCCAATAGCGCCCAATGTCGTGCATATGCCGAGCAGATCAGGTAGCTCATTAAAACCACAAACGAGACTGACGGCCCAAGCACAAACCCAACCGCTGCCTGTGCAAACGCAAGCGCCTCAAAAGCAAATAAGAGACCTATGAAAAACGGCAGCGCATCTGCCTCGGCAGCTTTGAGAAACCACGGCGCCAAATTAGCCAGCTGAAGCGACTCGCCATGAATGACCGCGCTGAACGAGGAGCTCACCACCAAGCTCCAAATCACAACAGAGCAAACCACCACGAGCAGTGAAAATGCCGTTACCGCCGCCACTGAGATAAAACGCGAGGCCCACCAAAGGGTTCTTGCCCGGCATCGAACAAGTGCTTGCAAACCAAGCCCGTGCAACGATTCGGTCGGATAATCGAGTGTTGTATAGAGAATAAGCAGAATGAGGAATAGCCACCCTAACGGAGGCACAAACATGACTCCGGGCCTAGGCTCAAACGGAGCAGATCCGGCAAACACGAGCGCAAGATTATCCGCAAACCCCAAGGTATCCGTCCTGACCCCATACACAGAAGACAATCCGTAGGCGTACACCAAGTTCGCAACGGTCACTGCCGCAACCGCAATAAAAGTAACGATGTTCTTCTTCAAAACGGTCCTCAGGTCCGCAGCGACCAGCCTAAACAGCATCAGACCACCTCGCGCCTTTTTAAGAATCTCGCGGAAATCAAAGAAAAGACGAACAGCAAAATGATTTCCGCAAACCCCGCTCGAATGTCGGGCCAGTTATTTAGTGATTCCGACCTGATGCTGTTAAGAATGTTGCAGTTAAAGCCGACGCATGAAAGGACGCTAAAAATCCAGTCGTTAACAAAATGCCATGCAACCATAATCAGATATGGAACGACCATCGCCTTGATTCTGCTGCGAAACACAACCGACAGACCGGTCACGGCCATGGATAGAACCCCCAGCGCCACCGCATCGAACAGCGTATAAACCAGCACGTATAACAGAGGCCGGGAATAAAACAGGCCAGAAAAATAGCTATGCAGATAGAGTCCGACGTAAGTCGATTCGTCGACTCGGGGGAGATACGCGGGAATCAGCATGGAGACAATCAGAAAGTTCACGAGTAGCGGAATAGCCGTGACCGCAAACGCAGAGAGGAAAGCAGACAGCATCTTCACGTTCACATATGCATTTCTAGAAACACGCGTGCAGATCTGTGCCTCGTAACCGCTCAAACGCTCGGACAGGCATGACCACGACCCGGCCAACATGGCAAGCAACGGCAGCGCATAGAAAAACACCGACGCTAGCAACGGCGCGTTCGCGCTCACAACGATCCAGTTACCAAAGCTACTTTCACGCGTTTGGCCGAGGTATGTCTGAGACTGCAGACCAATGCCGTAGCCAAAAGATAACAGCTGCTTGCGCTCGGCCTCGAGTGTCCACCACGCCTCGATGGCAGCTGCCATCGAAATGGCAGTCGCCAAAATAAGAGCCAACGCAAATATAGGATTGCCAAATATCTTGGACAGCTCGTGCCGTATTAGATTTCTATTCAAATGTCATCATCCTCCCATTGGCCGGGCCGAGCAGCAACGCTCGGCCCGGCCCTAATCACAACAAGAAGCTGCGGATTGGCTAGGAGGGAAGTTTGTTAAAATGGCCAAAGCAATCGGGGCTCCACTTTCCATAGACCGTGCCGTATCCGGACTCGGCCCATGCGGTCAGACGAGCATGGCTGCGTTTGTTCTCACGGACGAGGTTGTATATCTCCCATTCATGCTCATGGTTGGAGCGATACACGCCCTGCGTGCAATTCATGTTGCCCGTTCCTCTATTGTCATAGGCACCGTCCACGTACAAACGTAACGGCTTTCCCGAATAGCCTTTGATCCAAATGTAGACTGAAGATGAATCTTCTTTCTGGCGATAGCCGGTTGCGCTCGTGCCAGAACATTGAAAAGCGAAATCTCTATCTTCGTTGTTCTTGCATGTGGCAATTCCGGCATCCGCGCTCTGCGAAATGCTAGAAACCTGGGAAGTGTCAAACTCCTCTTGAGCAAATGATGCGGCAGGTGCACCCATCGACAAGCCCGCAACAATCGCCAAGCCGACTCCGATTCGAGCAATAGCGCTCCTTGGCTTAATCATGGCCTTCTCCAATCAAAAGCGGTTAACAATGCGTCGACGCACGGCAACCTTTGCATGAATAGAGAAAGATGTCTGTAAACACCCGCTATTGAGTTGATCGCTCAGGCGTTTACACGTTATCTACCTGCGATAACAATAAAACAAGCTCCGCTTTATTCTTGATCTTCAACTGCCGGTAAGATGCAGACCGCAGTGCTTGCACCGTAGATGCAGCGTAACCGACATCCTCCGCAATGGTCTTTGTCGTTGCGCCTTCTGCCGTCATCAGCAAAATTTGCGACTGAACATCAGAAAGGGAGCGCGACGCAAGCAGGGCAAGCTGGCGCACGCGAGCTGCTTCGGTAAGCCCGTTCGCGCGGTACTCCAAGACGGCCTTCTCGTTCTCAACCGAGCGGGTGAGCGCGATGTGCGTGACGAACATGGGCGCAGACCAGCAGACGATCACCGTTGCCACGACGACATTGACAGCCGAACTTTGCCCCAGCAACGAAGTAAGGAACAACGGCTCGAAAACCATCAGATCCTGCGCCATGTTGAGCAAGACAACCCAAACAGGAGCCGTCGCCCCAAAGCAAAGCATCCATACCCCGAGCATTTTGCGCTGCGGACAGCTACGCAGCACTATATATGTGAACAGTATCCCCGTCAGCACCGCAAGTCCATGGATTCGCCCCCTAGTGGCTGCATAGATTAAAGCGGATACACCTATTAACGCCAACGGCACGATAGCCCGAGTACGGCCACGCGCCTTAAATGAACACAGCCCAACAGCGAGCGAAGCCATAGACGTCATGCCGCAAAACAGGACCGGCACAGCCATCAACGGATCGCGTACGCACCTCCATGCCGCGATATAGACAAAAGACCATTCCACGGCAGACAGTATCGCCCACACGCACGGGCTTCCGAGCCCAATCGCCCCATCCGTTCTAGTCAGTGCAGCTTCACGATTCAGTTTTTCACCCGCGTAGTGCAGCGACAGAAGCAGTCCGAGACCCAATGCATAGCTTGGGAGAGAAAAGGTAACAGCCCATGAAACACCGGATCCCCAATAACTATCCGCCATTACCAAAGGGCCCGCTGCAAGGAGGATAAAAAATAATGTGAGCAGGTATCGAAACAGCCGGCGCGTCCGAGCTGATGCCAACATATCGTCAGCATGCCGCCGCGACAGCTCGGGCCCTACAGCATCACCCTCGTCCACAAACAACGCCACGAGCTCGCGTGAGCCCGCAACCGACGCCTTCCCGTATGCTCGGTGAAGCGTTGTTCGCACCGTCGATGGCTTCGTATCCGTCTCCTTGGCAATTTCCGCCGGCGTTTTTCCTTTGAGCAGCAGTCGGACAAACTGTTCTTCTCGAGGCGACAGGGCGGGGGAAAACGCCCCCGCATCGAATGGGTCGGACGTGCGGGGGATATCCGAATCGTTGTTCCGCTTCTTCCTGAGCAACGTGCATACGAAGGCGGCAATAGCGGACCCCATCGTCAGCGACACAATGATCGCGGCACCGTTTGCGAAGTATGCCACCTCAACAGCCGGAACAAGGCCAATGGGAACTGCTACGAGCACAGAACGGGCAAACACGTCGCTCTGTCCCCGACCAAAGGCGTAGGGGCAGAAAAACAGCAGGACCGCAGCCAATACGAAATAGGCTAGCGGAATTAAAAGTGCAAGACCAATTGGCGCGGCCGATGCAGAGGATATTCCCCATGGCTCAGGGATGACTCTCCATGAAACTCGACAGCAGAACAGCAGACAAGACATGACGGCTATTGTTTCTGTAAAAATCGCGTCCTGCGGATGACGAGTTTCTCTTTCGTCAGCCCGCGTCGCCCCCTGCATCAAAGGAAAGCCCGCCGTATCCCAAATTACATATGAGAGGAGCAACGACCCAGCAAAGCACGAGGCGCATGAGACGCCGCGCAACAGCCAGATAGGCGCAAACACGAATGGAATAGAATCTCCGCGAGCATAGAAGGCCAAGTCGGCCCATTCGGGAACCGTAGCAATAACACCAAGGAAAACACCGATAGCACCGAGATGCTTCGGCCGTCTTATTTCTCTCCCCTTGCGGAGCGCAACACCATGACCAAACGCCGCGAGGCATGCACCAAGGATAACGAGCCAGGTCATCGCACCTGATGCCAGGCCGATTGAAGATGAAAACCGGTGATAAGGGGTGACCCCCATTACGATAAGCGCAACGGCACAGGCAGATGTAGCAGAACGGCGGGAAAAGAGCATATGGCCTCCATAGCGTGTCATTATATCGCTCGGGCTGCTCATTTATCTCCGCGCCTGCACCAGCCAGCATCAACGATTCAGGCGAACTCCAATCCGAGCCAGATCACGGTCCAGCTTTTGTCCGCAGTCCCCACATCAAAGCGGGATGCGCTTTCCTTTTGAGTATCGATCCGGAAACTGCATCCCGTTCTAGGCCAATATTCTGGGATGCAGTTTCCGCAGCCTACCCCATTCGGAAAACGCATCCCGTAATTTGGACGAAAACTGGGACGCGCTTTCCGGATGGGTCGAGACGAGGGCCAAGCCAGATAGGCCACCTCACCCCGCTACCTTCACCATGCACCCGAGCGTGCTACACTAGCAGCATCTATGCCACCGCGAATGGCTCGGCCCCGCGCCCGCCGCTCGCAAACGAACTTTAAACGCACGAGGGTTGGCCATGCCGCTTTTCTCGCAACATACCGCCCGGTTCTCGCCGGACGTTCCCTTGGAGGGCACCAGCTCTCGCGAGCTGCTCAAGCGGTACCAGCCGCTCGAGACACTTGCGACCGGCGGTTTTGGCTCCATCGAGATCTGCCGCGACACGCACCTGCGCCGCCGCGTCGCCATTAAACGCATCCCCCTTATCAACGGTGCCGGCATGCCCGCCAGCGACATCATGGATGTCCTGCGCGAGGCGCACACTGCCGCCATGCTTCAACATCCCAACATCGTGCAGGTCATCGACTTTACGCACGACACAGCCTATGCCTACCTAGTCATGGAGTATGTCGATGGCATGTCGCTTGCCGAGTTTTTGCACCGCGTGGACGGCCACTCACTTACCTTTGACGAGGCCGCGGCCATTGCCGATGCCCTGGGCCAGGCGCTCACCTTCGCCCATAGTAATGGCGTACTCCACCTGGACATTAAGCCCGCCAACGTGCTCATCGACCACTCGGGCAATGTAAAGCTCACCGACTTTGGCATGGCGCGACTGTCGTCTGCCGGTGGCTTTGGCGGCTCACGCGGCGGCACTATCGGCTACATGCCGCCCGAGCAGCTCGATATCGAGACCGGCACGGTCGACGAGCGCGCCGATGTCTTTGCCCTCGCCTGTGTGATCTACGAGGGCCTGTGCGGCAGCGCTCCCTTTATGGCGGCCACGCCCGCCGACTCGCTCGACCGCATCATCGGCGGCGCCACCTATCCCAGCGAGCTGATACCACACTTTCCCCCGGGAGCCGAGGCCGCGCTCATGAGCGCGCTCTCCCCCATGCCGCAGGACCGCCCCAACAGCATCGAGGCATTTTGTGACCAGCTCCTTGCCGGTCTGGGCAGCGTACGCGAGGGCCGTCGCAGCCTGGAGCAAATGGTTGGCGAGCTTTCGGATGACGAGCATGAGCTCGACGATATCGAGCCGTCGCACTACGAAGGCGACGCCATCGAGGTCGACCCCGCACTCGGCTGGGCGGGCACGCGCTGGAGCCATGCGCGCGACTACACCATGCACGCTATCTCGGCGCTAACGTGTGGCACCTTTAGCTTTTTGCTGATGCAAACGGCCGGGGTCGCGGCGCTTCCCGGCCCGGTCATTGCGGCTATCGCGATCGGAGCGGCGGCTGGCCTGGCCCCCCAGATCGGCTCGGCCATCTCGGCTGTGGGCTTTTTGGTGCTCATGGCCAACGCCACCATGCAGGCGCAGGGCATCCTGTCGATGTTGCCGGTCGCGGTGATCTTTGCCGCTGCCATGTCCGGTTGGTGGATCGCCTGGGGTCGTACCGAGGCTGCCGCGAGCGCCGCGCTCACCTGTGCGCTCGCGCTTGGCTGTCTGACCGGCAATACCTTCCTGGCAGCTGGGGTCGCCGCCGGCGTCGCGTCATTTTGGCTCGGCCCGGCAAGCGCCGCCGCGGCAACGGGCATGGGCGCGCTTTTTGCCCGTCTGGCCACGGTCACACTTTCAGCCGGAGGCGTGCTGGGGCTCAGTAACGTTGCCGCAGCGCTGGGAGATCCGCTCCTTTGGACTGCCTTTGTGCTGGTCGCGGCAACTGCCGCAGCATCATCCGCGCTGCTCAATGCCCATGCCAAGCGTGCCGACCAAGGCTCAAACCTTGCCGCAATCGCCGCCATCGCTGTCACCGGCATCGGCTGCGCAGCGGCGTCCTGTCTTGCACACCATATGGAAATTGCCAGCCTTGCAGCCGCGGTCGTCGCCAAGGCGGCGGTTGCGGGAACCCTATCCTCTATAATCGTTGGGATATGCCTATATTTGCTCGGATACCAAAGAACCTATACGGAGAGTGATCTTTCGTGAACTTCCTGAACATCTTCGAGGACCACGTGGCCGGCATCTTCGGTGCCACCCGTGCCCCGTTCTCCTTTAAGAAGCTTGCCAAGCAGGCCGCTCGCGACATGGAGGATCAGACTCTGGTGATTAACGGCGTCAACACGGCGCCGGCACTCTATACCATCCTTATCGCCGCCGACGACGATCCCATGCTCGCCCCGTTCTACCCCGAGCTTTCGCGCGAGGTCCGCGAGTTTGTGAAGGCGCAGGCCGAAAAGCGCCGCTATGTCTTTGTCGGCGAGCCCCTCGTGCGCTTTATGATCGATCCGCAGCTGCGCGCCGGCAAGTTCTCTGTCTTTGCCGAGAACGTCGATGCCCCCACGCTCGGCCGCCTGTACGAAGAAGAGCGCGCCTATCAAAACGGCCTGGGCCAGAACAACTCCGCGGCAAGCCGTGCCTCCAGCGCCCCGCGCGCCGGCCAGCAGCAGTTTGCTGCCCCGCAGCAGCAGCGCCCCGCCGCCATGCCCCAGCAGCAGCCGACGCCTCGCGCTGCCGCTCCCGACCCGCTTGTCGTGGCAGACCCCTTCGCGCCTAGCGTCCCCGACCCCGCCGCCGCACCCATCCCGGTGCCGCAGACCGTCTCGCGCGACGCGCTTGCCGGCATGGGCGGAGCCGCCGCGACCGGTGCCGCCGTGGGCCTAGGCGCCGTAGCCGGCATCGCCTCCAACATGGCGAGCACTCGCGCCCCGCAGCGCCCGCTCGCCCAGCTCGTCGACGTCGTGAGCGGCGAGAGCCATAGCATCACCTCCGCACAGGTGACCATCGGTCGCGAGCGCTCAGTTTCCGACATTGCCCTGCGCGACCCCAACGTGTCGCGCCGCCACGCCCAGCTCACCTTTACGGGCTCGGATTGGTCGATCGAGGACCTCAATTCCACCAACGGCACGCTCGTCAACAACCGCCGCATTACGCGCTGCCCGCTGCGCAACGGCGATCTGCTGACGTTTGGCCTGAGCACCTTTGAATTTAGGGGATAGTCGCTTATGAACATCGATATCGTCCTTTTTGCAGGCCGCATCGTCCTGGTCGCCCTGCTCTATATCTTCCTGTTCGCCGTCATGAAGACCGGCGTGGGACTTGTGCGCGGACAGCGCCGCGACTCGGCCATTTGGACGATCGATGTGGACAAGGGTCCGCGCGGTATCCGCGGCATCCACGTAGACATGCTCGGCCCCGTCATCGTCGGTCGCTCGCCATCTTCGGACATCTGCATCAACGAACCGTTCGTCTCGGCCTCGCATGCGCGCTTTTCGCTGCAGGGCCCGGCGCTCATCATCGAGGACCTCAACTCGCTTAACGGCACGCTCGTCAACGGCCGCCAGCTCGTGGAGCCCGCAACGCTGCGCGAGGGCGACGAAGTCCAGATTGGTGACGTGGTCATGAAGGTGAACCGTCGATGATCGACGAGGAGAACAAGTCCGCAACTATGACCGAGGCACCGGCCGCCACTACAGCTGCGCCGGCCCACGCCGCTCCGGCGGGCTCCGCACCCGTGGAGCCCGAGGACACCGTGTTCTCCCTGCCTCTTTCGCATGTAACGCATGATATTTCGGATCTCGCCGATAACGAGGACGAAGAGGATGCCGTAGCGGCGCCCATCGGCGCACATGCTGCGGAACAGCCCACAGCGCCCGAAGCAACCCCGGCGCCGGCTCACTTTGCAGAGCCCGTCGCCGCGGCAATCAACGAGAGCGCTGCGGTGTTTGCGGCACCCGAGCCCGCCGCGCCGGCGTTTCCCATAGCCCCGGCATCCGAGGTTGCGCCCGCGTCTACGCCGGCGCCCGAGGCGGGGACATCCCCCGAGGACGGCCCTGCACCAAAGACCCCGCAGCCTGCGCCCGCAAGCGAGTCCGATGCCGTGGCCGAGCCCGCCGCCCAGTCGCAAAACACGCCCGCGCCGTCGCACTTTGCGACGCCCGAGCCTATAGACGTCAGCCCGCAAGATGACGAGTCGACCGCCCGCGTGTCCGAGGAGCCCGACTCCCCGGACACCGGCGATTCCGAATCAAACGCCGTGACCGACACCGTCTCTCCCGGTGACACCGCCGAAATCGACGTTGCCGCCGTTGAGGCCAAGCTCAAAGACCCCGGCTCGACCATGAGCTTTGAGCCCCTGACCGAGGAACGCATCGAGACCGACTCGACCTATGATGCCGGCACCACCACGCAACTCATGTGGGGCGCCCGCTCTGACGTTGGCTGCGTGCGCCCGCACAATGAGGATTCCTACCTGGTGCAGTCGCCGCTCTTTTGCGTATGCGACGGCATGGGCGGTCACGCCGCCGGCGAGGTAGCCTCTTCCATCGCCGTCGAGACTATTGCCAAGACGGCCCCGCAGTCCGCCGACGCAGCACGCCTGGCCGCAGCCGTCGAGGCAGCCAACGCCGCCGTAATCGAGGCAGCCCTGAACGGCCTGGGCAAGCCCGGCATGGGCTGCACAGCCACTTGCGCCTATATCGAAAACGACACGCTCGCCATCGCCCACGTGGGCGACTCGCGCGCCTACCTGCTCCACGAGGGCACGCTCATCCGCGTGACCCGCGACCACTCCTATGTGGAAGAACTCGTGGACGCCGGCGAGATCACGGCAGACGAGGCTCGCGTCCACCCCAACCGTTCGGTCATTACCCGTGCGCTGGGCTCGGACCCCGCCATGTATGCCGACCACTTCACTCTGCATATCGAGGAAGGCGACCGTCTGATCCTGTGCTCCGACGGCCTTTCGAGCATGATTCCCGATAGCGATATCGAGAACATCGCCACGCAGTCCTCAACCGCGCAAATCTGCGTCGACAACCTAGTGGACGCGGCGCTTGCCGCCGGCGGCCACGACAACGTAACCGTAGTAGTCGTTGACCTGGTTGACGATGGCGTTATGCGCGAGGCGCAACGCGTGCGTCGCCGCAACGTTACTATCGCCGCCATCCTGGCCCTCGTCTTTGTGCTGGCAGCTGGCATCTGGGCCTACACGGGTGTCACCGGCTCGTACTACCTGGGTACCTACCAGGGCAATGTCGCCGTCTGGCGCGGCCTGCCCG
>CABUCA010000034.1 GCA_902489965.1 uncultured Collinsella sp. | reverse complement strand
ATCAAACGGCCGGCCCCGGGCATGGCTACGTTGACTTGCTTGCCGCCTGGATGGCGTCTTGGCACCTAGATACTTGGCTGAATTTAATTGAACGAAGGGGGCTCCTTGTTGGCAAGGAGCCCCCTTCTGCTTTTGGTTACTTTGGGGTTGTTGATATGCCTTTATTTGGCATCGGCCCAGGTTATGCCGGTGCTGGCTTCGGCGATCAACGGTACGCGGAGGTCTACTACGTGCTCCATGACGTCGCGGACCATGGCGGTGAGGCGCTCGACTTCGTCGATGGGGCATTCAAAGTCCAATTCGTCGTGCACCTGTAAGATCATGTGGGCGGCAAAGCCCTCTTCTTCCAGGCGACGGCTAACGCGGACCATCGCGATCTTGATGATGTCGGCGGCGGTTCCCTGCATGGGATGGTTCATGGCCGTGCGCTCGCCAAAGCCGCGGAGTTGCGGGTTTTTGGCCTTGAGCTCCGGAATATGACGACGGCGGCCGTACATGGTCTCGGCGTAGCCCGTCTGCTTGGCGCGTGCCACCACGTTGTCGAGGAACGTGCGCACGCCCGGGTAGGCCTCGTAGTAGCGGTCGATCATGTCGCGTGCCTCGGCCATCGAGATATGCAGCGACTGCGACAGGCCGTAGGCCTGCTGGCCATACACGATGCCAAAGTTCACGGCCTTGGCGCGACTGCGCAAGTCGGGCGTTACCTCGGACACCGGCACACCAAACACGCGCGCCGCCGTCTCGGCATGGAAGTCCTCGCCCTCGTTAAAGGCGCGCACCAGGTGCTCGTCACCCGAGAGATGTGCCAGCAGACGCAGCTCGATCTGCGAGTAGTCCACCGCCAAAAAGACGCTTCCCTCGCCTGCCGAAAACGCCGTCTTGACGGTACGACCCAGCTCCGAGCGCGTCGGGATGTTCTGCAGGTTCGGGTCGCTCGAGGACAGACGCCCCGTTGCCGTGATGGTCTGGTTGTACGTAGTGTGCACGCGACCGTCACCACGGCGTAGCGGGCCCAGCGTGTCCAGATAGGTGGACTTGATCTTAGACTTCTCACGCCAGTCCAAGATCAGACGCACGATTTCGTGGTCACGCGCAAGGTCGCTCAGCACCTTGGCGTTGGTCGAATAATAGCCGCGCTTAGTCTTCTTGAGGCCCTTGGTCGGAAGCCCCATCACATCAAAGAGCACGTGCGACAGCTGCATGGGACTGCCAATATTAAAGGTCTCGTCACCCGCCAGGTCGCGAATACTGCGCTCAACCTCGGTAATCTGGGTCGCCAGACCCTCGGACAGACTGTGCAGACGGTCGGGGTCCACGAGCATGCCCGCGCGCTCCATCTTGGCAAGTACCGGAACGAGCGGCATCTCGATGCCATCGAACACGTTGGCGGCATTCTCACGGGCCATGCGGTCGCGCAGCGGTGCGACCAGCGCCAGCGTCAAGGCCGCCGTGCGAGCGGCGGGCGCCGGAGCGTCCTCACCGGCACCCTCTGCGCCGCGCGCCGCAGGCAGCGCCATCTGCAGATACGTATCGGCAAGATATGCCTCATCGAACTCGGAGCGATCGGAATCCAGCAGATAGGCAGCGACCACGGTATCGAAGATACGCGTGGAATCGGTAGCGAGCGGATCCATGAGCTCGGGCTCAGAAGAATCGATGGGCGAAAGCTCGTGCAGCAGCGCCTTCGTATCCGGGCTCGCCACGCGGCCCTCCATAAACAGGCGCGCAAGCACGCCGGCGATCACACCGTGAGCGAAGTTGAAGCCATCGACTACGGCAGTGGAGGCGCTGTCGCTCTCCTCGAGCGCGAACAGGCCCTTGGACGTCGCCAACCACAGCGTGCGCGTCAGTCCAAAGAGCGCGCCCTCTTCCTTGTCGTCGTCCACCACGGCGGCGACCCACTCGCCGGCATCAATCGCGCGGGAGACCTCAGCCGCAACGGCACCAAGCGCGTCGGCATCGCCGGCGGCTGCGCGAACCATAGCAGGTATCTCAAACACACTGGAGGCAGCAGCCCCGCCCTCGCCGCCGATCAGCGCCAAGAAACGGTTCTGCATGGCGGTGATACCAAGCGTACCCAACGCCGCGGAAACCTCATCGGCAGAAAACGCCGGGAAGGACGTCGCCTCAAAGTCGAGCTCGACGGGCGCATCGGTGC
Organism: uncultured Collinsella sp.; assembly: GCA_902489965.1. Taxonomy (GTDB): domain Bacteria; phylum Actinomycetota; class Coriobacteriia; order Coriobacteriales; family Coriobacteriaceae; genus Collinsella. The sequence goes on along the minus strand of CABUCA010000034.1, from coordinate 20,551 downwards.
GAATTGTCGCAACCTTGCGGCTCAGTAGTGCGTCATCGATGTGTGCACGCAGGTTCTCGCCCATCTTGCCCTTGACCTCATCGGCATGCGCGATGACTTCGTCCAGGCTACCGTACTTCGCAATGAGCGCACTCGCCTTTTTGGGACCGATGCCCGGTACACCGGGGATGTTGTCGGACGTATCGCCCTTTAGACCGTAAAAATCGGGCACGAGCGCCGGCGTAATGCCGTGATACAGGTCGTCCACGCTCTCGGGCGTCATAATCGCCACGTCGGACAGGCCCTTGCGGGTCGAGACCACGTTGACGTGCTCGGTCACGAGTTGATACATGTCGCGGTCGCCGGTCACCAGTAGCATGTCGCAGCCGGCCTCTTCACCCAGGCGCGCCATGGTTCCCAGGATGTCATCGCCTTCCCAGCCCTCGGACTGCAGAATCGGCACGTTGAGCGCGGCGAGCAGCTCCTTAATCATAGGGAACTGCGCATGCAGATCGGGGTCCATGGGCGGGCGTTGCGCCTTATACTGCGGCAGCATCTCCATGCGCACGCGCGGTTTACCCTTGTCAAACGCCACGACGACGCCGTCGGGGTTAAAGGCATCGATCATCTTGAGAAACATGTTCAGAAAGCCAAAGATCGCGTTGGTGGGGCGACCGTCCGGCGCGTTCATGGTCGGCGGCACGGCGTGGAAGGCGCGATGCATGAGCGAGTTGCCGTCGATAACGGCAAAGGTGCGGCGCTTGTCAGACATATTGAATACCTCGCTTTGGGCTGGGCACGGTTTGCTCACTCCAGTTTACACGCTCCCCGCCCCGCGGCCACCTCACATCAAGCTCCCCCGCCACCGTGAGCCCGCGCGTGATACGATGGCTCACGGTACATCAACCAGCACGATCGATCCGAAAGGAGCCTGCGTCATGGAGCGTCCCTGCGCATGGAAAAAGTACACGCCACAGCAAATCGAGGAGCTCGAGGAGCTTTGCCGCGGCTATAAGCAGTTTTTGAGTGAGAACAAGACCGAGCGCCTGTGCGTCAAGGCCGGCATCAAGATGGCCGAGGAGGCGGGATACGTCGACCTGGAGACCGTAATCGCCGCAGGCCGCGAGCTTAAGGCAGGCGACAAGGTGTATGCCGCTAACCACGGCAAGGACCTTATGCTCGTCAATCTGGGCACCGCCCCGCTCGAGCAGGGCTTTAACATCCTGGGCGCGCACGTGGACTCGCCGCGCCTGGACCTTAAGCAGAACCCCGCCTTCGAGGCCGGCGACATGGCTTATCTCGACACGCACTACTACGGCGGCGTCAAGAGCTACCACTGGGTAGCCTCCCCGCTCGCACTCGTGGGCGTCATCTGCAAAAAGGACGGTACCACCGTCGACATCAATATCGGCGACAAGGCGGACGATCCGGTCTTTACCATCTCCGACCTGCTGATCCATCTCTCGAGCGAGCAGATGTCTAAGCCTGCCAAAGACGCCGTCGACGCCGAGATCCTCGACGTGATCGTGGGCGGCCGTCCCGTCAAGTTCGATGAGGACGACAAGGACGCCCCCAAGGAGCCCGTCAAGCAGATGTTCCTGGATATCCTCAAGGAGCAGTACGACGTCGAGGAGGAGGACTTCCTCTCCGCCGAGATCGAGGTCGTGCCCGCCGGCCCCGCCCGCGACATGGGCCTCGACCGCTCCATGATTCTGGGCTATGGCCATGACGACCGCGTCTGTGCCTACCCCTCCATGCTCGCCCAGATCAACGTCACCAACGTGGAGCGCACGAGCATCACGCTCATCGTCGACAAGGAGGAGATCGGTTCCGTGGGTGCCACCGGCATGACGAGTCGCTTCTTCGAGAACACCGTCGCCGAGATCATGATGCTCGCCGGCGAGGACAGCCCGCTGGCTCTGCGCCGCGCGCTCGCCCGCAGCCGTATGCTCTCCTCCGACGTGTCCGCCGGCTTCGACCCGGGCTATGCCGGCAAGTTCGAGACCAAGAACGCCGCCTTCATGGGTCGCGGCCTGTGCTTTAACAAGTACACGGGCAGCCGCGGCAAGGGCGGCTCTAACGACGCCGACGCCGAGTATGTGGCCCTCGTCCGCGACATCATGGACGAGGCCGGCGTGGACTTCCAGACCTGCGAGCTCGGCCGCGTCAACGCTGGTGGCGGCGGCACCATCGCCTACATCATGGCCAAGTACGGCATGAACGTCATCGACTCCGGCGTTGCCGTCCTGTCCATGCACGCCCTGTGGGAGGTCGCCAACAAGGCCGACATCTACGAGGCATATCGCGGTTACAAGGCCTTCATCGAGCGAGCCTAACCAACCCTTCATCAGTTGCGGTGAAATACGGACTAAACTGGCCCATAAACGGCCAAAACAGACCGTATTCCACCGCAACTTTTTTGGCAGAGGAGAGTCCATGCTGCAGGTCATCATTTCGCCCGCCAAGCAGATGCGCGCGGCCCAAGATGCTTTTGAAGTCCTGGGCATCCCACCCTTTGTGCGCGAGACGGCTCGCCTCCACCGCGCACTGCTAGATATCGAGCGGAATGAAGGCAGCGGCGGCCTGCAGGCGCTGTGGAACGTGAGTGACAAACTGCTGGGGCCTTGCCTCAACACCCTGCATGAGTTCGGGCCCATCCTGAAAAGCGGCGATCTCGACAATCCCGCACTCGCTCGCCACCTCTCCCCTGCCGTCATGCCCTATCGCGGCATTCAATACCAGAGCATGGCATCCGAGGTGATGGATTCAGCGCAGCTCGCATGGCTGCAAGACCATCTGTGGATCCTCTCCGGCCTCTACGGGTGCGTTCGTCCCTTCCATGCCGTCGAACCGTATCGGCTGGAAATGGGCGCGAAGCTCGCCGTTGACGATGCCCAAGACCTCTACGCGTTTTGGAGCGACAAGCTCGCGCGGGCTATCGCCCCGGCAGGCTCAAACACCACGATCGTCAACCTCGCCAGCGTAGAGTATGCCAAAGCCGTTCTGCCCCACCTCGCGGACGACGCCACGGCCGTCACATGCCTCTTTGGCGAGGGCATCCGCAACGGGAAGCCCATCCAACGGTCGACCGCCAGCAAAAAGGCGCGCGGCTCCATGGTGCGGTGGATGGCAGAAAACAAGCTCGAGGATGCAAGCGAACTCACCGCATTCAACATCGGCTATCGGCACATCCCCGAGCTTTCAGACAAAAACACCCTGGTTTTCATGAACGCGCAGGCACAATAGGCCCGCCGTTTCCAAACACCCCATTACTCCGCCAAGCCATCGGCCTTTGCAATCTCGCTCGTCGAGCCATCTTGGTAGGTAATCTTAACGTGCTCCACCTCGGATACCGCAGCGCCCGCCGGGGGCTCCAAGCGCCATTCCGTCAGCGCAATGTCCATGGTCGTGGGCACGTCCCCTTGATCTTTGAGCTTCACCGTCAGCGTTTTGAGCGTCGCATCAAACGTCACGCGTTCGATTTCTTCGCCCGGAATAGACCCGCCGCTCAGCTGCAGCTGCACAAACTCGTCGCGCGGATACCAATAGTCGCCCGGTGCGGCAACGGTATTGCCGCCCGCAACCTTCACTATCATGATCGGCAGGGCATCGTCGGCTTCAAACCCCCAGGTGACGCCGCCACGACCGCCGAACGTCCAAATACAAAAGGCAATCACCAACACGGCAAGCACCGCAAAACCAATCGCGACAAGGCCATGGTGCGCACGGCTTTCCTCGGCCGATACATCCCATTGCGTCTCTCGATATAGATGCTTGTCTTCCATGTTCGCCTCCTCACAGGCACGCTCGTTAGGCCAATCGTACCCATTCGAGCTATACTTGAGCCCATTACATAAACGGGGGGCTTGCAGGACAAGACGGCAGGCTGAGATTGGGCGCGCCCGCCCTGACCCGCAAACCTGATATGGGTAATGCCAACGAAGGGAGCCATGCCAATGAGCACACAGACCGAGCCCAAGCTCGTCACGCAAATCGACTTTGCCCGCGCCGGGCAGATCACACCGCAGATGAAGGAGGTCGCCGAGCGCGAGCATCGTGACCCCGAGTACATCCGTGAGCGCGTAGCAGACGGCCGCATCGCCATTCCCGCCAACATCGTGCACATCAAAAAGGGCATGCGCGCCTTTGGCGTCGGCGAGGGCCTTTCCACCAAGGTCAACGTCAACCTGGGCATCTCGGGCGACAAGGCCGATGCCGCCGAGGAATGGAAGAAGGTCAAGATCGCCGAGGACTTTGGCGCCGACGCCATCATGGACCTCTCCAACTCGGGCAAGACGCGCCAGTTCCGCCAGCAGCTCATCGACGAGACACCGCTCATGGTAGGCACCGTCCCCATGTACGACGCCATCGGCTACATGGAAAAGCCGCTGGTCAAGCTCACCAAGGACGACCTGTTCGAAGTCGTGCGCGCGCATGCCGAGGACGGCGTGGACTTTATGACCATCCACTGCGGCATAAACAAGTCGGTCACCAAGACCTTTAAGGAGACCGGCCGCCTGATGAACATCGTGAGCCGTGGCGGCTCACTGCTGTTTGGCTGGATGGAGGTCACCGGTAACGAGAACCCATTCTATGAGTTCTACGACGAGTTGCTCGAGATTTGCCACGAGTACGACGTGACGATTTCGCTCGGCGACTCCTGCCGCCCGGGCTGCCTCTACGACTCCAACGACGCCACCGAGACCGCTGAGATGATCGAGCTGGGCAAGCTGTGCAAGCGCGCTTGGGCCGCCGGCGTCCAGGTCATGGTCGAGGGCCCGGGTCACATGGCGCTCGACGAGATCGCCGCCAACATGAAACTGCAGAAGCGCCTGTGCCACAATGCCCCGTTCTATGTGCTCGGGCCGCTGGTGACCGATATCGGCGTGGGCTACGACCACATCACCGCTGCCATCGGCGGCGCTATCTCCGCCAGTTCCGGCGCCGACTTCCTGTGCTACGTGACGCCGGCCGAGCACCTATGCCTGCCTAACGCCCAGGATGTGCTCGACGGCTTCATGGCCACCAAGATCGCCGCACACGCCGCCGACATCGCCAAAAAGGTGCCGCACGCCCGCGACATGGACGACAAGATGGGCCAGGCACGCCGCAAGCTTGACTGGGACGCCATGTGGGAGTGCGCGCTCGACCCGGTTACGGGCAAGAAGCGCTACGAGGAGTCCCCCGCCGCCACCGAGGGCACTTGCACCATGTGTGGCAAGATGTGCGCCGTCCGCACCGTCAACAAGATCTTCGAGGGCACCACGATCGACCTCGGCATGGAGGACTAACCCTGTCGCCGCGGCCGCCTCTGGCGGCGAGCTGGTGCCTGTCAATTGTTGACGTGTGAACATTTGCTTGCATTTGCGTAAAGATTGCATCGCCCGCCCGGGTTCGACATAGAGTCGGCCCGGGCATCTTTATAATGCTGGCTTATAGACCCATTTGATTCCGACCGAACAAGGGAGCGAACATGGATCGCAGTAAGGTACCTGCCGTTCTATCCATCGCAGGATCCGATTCCAGCGGTGGCGCCGGCATTCAGGCCGACATCAAGACCATCACGGCGCACCGCCTGTATGCCGAGACGGCCATCACCGCCATCACAGCGCAAAACACACTGGGCGTCACCGCCGTGCAGGATATCTCACCAGATATCGTAGCCGCGCAAATTGACGCCGTTTTTGACGATATCCGCCCGAGCGCCGTCAAGATTGGCATGGTTTCCTCTGTCGAGATTATCGATGTTATCGCCGACCGCCTGAGCGCCTGGAACGCGACAAACGTGGTAGTCGACCCCGTCATGATAGCCACCTCGGGCGCACGGCTGATTGCCGAAGATGCCGCCGAGGCGCTCACCCGCCGCCTGTTCCCGCTAGCGACGGTTATCACGCCCAATATTCCCGAGGCCATGGCCCTGCTCGACTACGAGGTCGACTCCGAGCGCACGCAGCAAAATGCCGCCATGCTCCTCACCCGCCGCTTTGGCTGCGCATCCCTCGTTAAGGGTGGGCATCTTGTCAACGAGGCCAACGATGTACTGGCCGAACCCGCGCCACTCGATGACGAGGGCAACCATCTGGGAGATCCACTCACCACGTGGTTCCGCCACAAGCGCATCGAGACCGACAACACGCACGGCACCGGCTGCACGCTCTCGTCCGCCATCGCCTGCGCGCTGGCCCAGGGCATGGATCTTGCCGACGCCGTCAACGCGGGCAAGGCATACCTGACAGGCGCTCTGGCCGCCGGCCTGAACATGGGCAAAGGTTCCGGCCCCGTCAATCACATGTGGCAGTATTAAGATTCGCAGCCCAAACCGCCGCAAAGGGGACAGACACCTTTGCGGCGGCTTGGGATCGCACTACTCACCGAGCATCTCTTGGAGCTTGGCTGCCACGGCGTGACCCAGGCTCTCGTGGCTTTCGGGCATCATATGCAGATAGTCGATATCGCCCGGCTCGGCAAAGTCGGCGGCATTCAAAAAGTCGCAGCCAAACTGCTCAGCCACATGTGCGTAGTACTCACCAAAATGCTCCGAGGCCTCGACGGAACGCTCGTCAAAATCGGTCATATATACATCGGCGATTTGCGGCTTGATCTTGATAGGTGCCATCAGCAGAATACGTGGGCAGGGTGCGGCATTGGTCCAGGGAAATGCACGAACCGCGCGAATCAGCGCCATAGTGCCACGGGCAATATCGGAGGCCGTCACACCAAAGACCGTCTTGCAATCGTTAGTTCCCAGCATAATAACGATCGCATCAAGCGGCTTATGGGCCTCGAGCAGCATCGGAAGTGCGCGGATGCCGTTAAGATTGGTGTCCAAATGGCACATGTCGTCGCGTACCGTCGTGCGGCCGTTGAGGCCTTCTTCAATTACATGCCAGCCCTCGCCTAAGTCACGTTGGGCCACGCCGCACCAGCGCACATCCCGCGCATAGCGCACCGCGGTGCCGTCGCGCATGCCCGCCGGATCGTAACCATAGGTGTTGCTGTCGCCAAAGCATAGAACGTTTTTCATCGTAAGCCCCTCGCTCAGTAAAAAGCCGACGGAAGCAGCCTCTCCCGCCGGCTCGACCTATCTGTCAGCACGTACCGATTACAGGTACTTGCGCCAATCGTCCTCGTCCTCATCATCCTCGGTAGCAGCCTGGGCCTGCTCGGCGGCGCGAGCTGCCGCAGCGCGAGCGGCAACCTGGGCATAGGACTCCTCGTTGCGCTCGGGGAAGTTTGCCAGCACGTGCTCGAACTTGGCAAAATCCTCATCCCAGCGCGTAGAAGGCACGGCAAAGAAGACTTGCTTGACCTTAAAGTCGCCCGACGCGAGCTCCTTGCGGAAGAGCTCGGCCACGGCCTCTGCGTCAAAGCCGTTGTTGTCGCAGCCCCAAGCGCCCAGCACGAGCTTCTCGCGACCTAGCTCGTCGCAGATGGCAAGCACAAAGCGAATGCGGTCGCGCAGGGCATCCAGCAGGGCATCGTCGCTCACGCGATACTCCTGGCGGGCGCGCTTAACGTTGGGCGCGGCGGCCACGATCACGTCGGCGTATGCATGCACGTGGTTGCGGTCGAAACGCACCGCAGGCACCACCAGCGCACGGTTTCGGTAAAGCTCGCAGTTGATGTTGCGGCGACGGTTCTCGCCGTACCATTTGCGCTGCTTATCGAGAACGTTGTACAGATACGAATCGGCGCACAGCGTGGCCTCCTGGCCCAGATAACCCTGAATATAGCCACCGCCCGGATTGGTGAACGAGGCAAAGGCGAGCACGGCCATGTCGCAGAACTGCGCATAGCCACGACCGTTGTCCAGGATAGCCTGCGTGGCGGAGGCATCGAGCACGGTGACCTCGGGCAGAACCGGAGCGGGCTCCTCAGCAGGCGCGGACTCAGCTTCGGCGATTTCCTCGGCAGGCTCCTCGACGGGCTCGAGCGCTGCCTCGACCTCGGCAGCCTCCGCGCCCTCGGCGTCCTCGGCAACCTGTTCTTCGGCGGCCACAGCAGTCTGAACCTTGGCCTTCATCGCCGCGACAAAGCCAGCAGGCATACCGTCAAACTCGCGAACACCGGCAAGCGAACGCTCGATATCCTTGGCGCACGCTTTGGACACAGTTGCCACGTGACGCTCAGCGGCCTTGGCACGGGCCTCGCGCTTGGGATTGGGCTGACCCGCGCGATTAGGCCTGCGGTTACGGTTCCTGTTGTCGACGTCTGCCATAAGTGGTCACCTTTCCTGTCGCTGCCGCTATCGGCTTTTCCCATCCATGATACCCCGCCGCGTACAAAAAAGACGGCCCCGAAGGACCGCCTTTCGCATCGATTTACACGCACGGCAAGCACCGTCGCAATTCGCCACTAGTCGCGACGGCCAAGGATGTTCAGGATGCGCAGGAACACGTTGATAATGTCCACGAACAGATTGGACGCCATGAGCACGGCGTTGGGCAGTGTAGGCGGCATTGTCGTGGCAACATAGGTGTCGTAGCCAATAAAGCCGGCGAACACCACGATCACGATCAGGTCGGTGATGGTCTGCGAGACGCCCATGAACATCAGCACGATCTCAACCAGAATAGTGGCGAGCAGAATGCCAAAACCGATGCCATATACGCGCTGGAAAAACTTGGGGAACGTCACGCCCAAGGCGCCAAAGACAAAGGTGATGGCGGCCGTGGCGATAAAGGCAGTGTTGATGGTGGGCAGGTCGTAGTTGGCAAGACCAAACGACGCCGTCAGGCCAAAGGTGCTCGCAAAGACCACGTAGCCCACGAGTGACAGGCCCACGGACTGTTTGCTGGCAGCAGCCGACATCATAACCATGCCGACGATGGTCAAAATAAATGAGCCAAAGACCAGCGGCAAAGCGGCGCCGCTCATCATCATGCGCGCAAACGACATGGTGCTCGTAAAGTAAGCACCGGCGCCCATGGCGCAAAAGCCCAAAAAGATCAGGGCAGACATGACAAGGTTGTACGCGCGCGGCGACATCTCCTTGGCGCGGCTTGCGCCGCTCTCGACGGGGCCGTTCTGATAGCCCTGGATATCGTTCATAGGTTCGTCCTTTCAAAAAGCGCCACAAATAACGGCGCAGTAGCTGACAAGATTCCTGTCATTGTACCCGAACGCCGTGCATCCTTACCTACGGCGCTCGCCCTCGAGCGTACGATCAAACGCCCAGACCCACCAACGCATCACGTGGGCCTGCGAGCCATTTGGTCGTTCACGCGTCTGGTCCTCCAGATACAACTCGGTCGCATGCCCGCCAAAACGCACCTTATAGGTTGCCGTACGAATGCCGTGAACCGTCAGGCCAAACCCAGTGGTCGAGACAATCTCGTCAATCGTAAAGCAACGACCGTCGACCCAGCAGACGGTGACCGGCACGACCTGTCCGCCCGCGAGGATGCGAGCCACGACGTCCACATACTGCTTGTGCACGCGCCGAGTTTTGCCATCTGTCTGTCGATATTCCATGTCTCCTATTATCGAACGCATGTTTGCATGTTGTAAAGCGAACAGACTGTGGTTTTGGAGTGTCGTAGCAATCGCACGTGTCCGCATGGCGTGTTAGCAAAAAGAATACCCGCGGTCAACAGGACTAATATTCAGTTTTAGTGCCAAAAAATCCACTTCTCACGTCAGAACTCCGTTAAGAAACCCACAGGAGGTGATACGATTTATCATGTTTTTGTAACGTGCCTGCAAACTTCGAGAAAGCCCATATATGGACGTAACGTTCTCAACCTTCCTCGGCCAAATTGTGTCGAACCCAGTCCTTGCCGTCACCGTGATCCTCGCGCTCGGCGCTATCTTCGTCAACGGATGGACCGACGCGCCCAACGCCATCGCGACCTGCGTCACTACGCGTTGCATGCCCGCCCGCGCCGCCATTCTCATGAGCGCCGCATTCAACTTCCTCGGCGTGCTCATCATGACGCACTTTAATGCGAGCGTCGCCAACACCATCTCACATATCGTCGACTTTGGCGGAAACAGCACCATGGCGCTCGCCTGCCTCTGCGCAGCGCTGTTCTCCATCGTCGTCTACGGCGCCACAGCATCGCGTTTTGGCATCCCCACTTCGCAAAGCCACAGCCTTATCGCCGGCCTGACCGGTGCCGCTATCGCCCTCGGCGGCGCGAGCAGCGTCAACGTCCACGAGTGGATGAAGGTCATCTACGGCCTGGCGCTCTCCATCGGCCTGGGCTTTGTCATGGGCTGGGTCCTGTGCAAACTCGTCTCGATTCTTTTCGCCGCCGCCAACAGGCGACGTGCCAATGTCTTCTTTAAATACGCTCAGATCGCGAGCGCTGCGGCCATGAGCTTTATGCACGGCGCGCAGGATGGACAGAAGTTCATCGGCGTGCTCTTTTTAGGCGTGGCCTTCGCAAACGGCCAGACCAGCGTCGGCGATGCCGGCATCCCCATCTGGATTATGCTGCTGTGCTCGGCCACCATGGGTATCGGCACCAGCGTGGGCGGCGAGCGCATCATCAAGTCCGTCGGCCAGAGCATGGTTAAGCTCGAGAAGTATCAGGGCTTCTCCGCCGACCTCGCGGGCGCCGCGAACCTGCTGCTTGCCACCCTTACCGGCATCCCCGTGTCCTCCACACACATCAAGACCTGCGCCATCATGGGCGTCGGTGCCGTCAAGCGCCTCTCAGCCATCAACTTCGGCGTCGTCAAAGACATGATGTTCACCTGGTTCTTCACCTTCCCCGCCTGTGGACTCATCAGCTTTGTCATGGCCAAGCTGTTCATGATGTTCCTCTAGTCAAACCGAACGTCCATCTGGACCGCAACACTTCGCCCACCCGTCTTCGCCTCGAAAGGACCCACCCATGGCTAAGAAACCCGATTCGTTCTACTTTGACAACTACGTCGCCTGCGCCGACCTCGCCGTCCAGGCCGCCGAGCTGCTTACCCAGATTTTTGAGAACTTCGATCCCGCGCAGATTCACGACATGCTCAATAAGATGCATGCGATTGAGCATGCGGCAGACAAGAAGCACCACGAGCTCGAAGACGCCCTGCTCACCGCCTTTATCACCCCGCTCGAGCGCGAGGATCTGGATCTGATGAGCTGCGCGCTCGACACCGTGCTCGACCGTATTGAGGGCGTCGTGCAGCGCGTCTACTTCACCAACATTCAGAGCATCCATCCCGACGCCATCGTCATCGCCCACAAGGTGACTGACGCCTGCCGCGCCATGAAAGACCTGATGGTCGAGCTTCCCAACTACCGCAAGTCCAAAACGCTGCGCGAGCTGGTCATCCAGATCAACACCATCGAGTCCGAGGCCGACGAGCTCTACATCAACGCCATGCGCAACCTGCACGTTAACGGCAAGGATCCGCTCGAGGTCATCGCCTGGCGTGACGTCTATGCATTCCTGGAGTACTGCGCCGACTGCTGCGAGAATGTGGCCGATGTCGTGGATTCGATTGTCATGAAGAACAGTTAATTGGGGGTACGTATCCCACCGGTCGCGGGCCCGACCACTAATACCTTTTTCACTCCGGCTGCAAGCAGAGTCGTTCAAAAGGTTATTAGTGGCCGGGCCCGCTCCCTTATGCACCACCATTGGGAACTTTGGCTGATAGGTTTAGCGCAATGGGGGTTTGGCTGAAGGGACCTTTGGTATCCGTTCGGACACTTTGGCCCTTGATGAGCGATTGGCTGATTGCTGCTTTGGGTACTGTTTGGGTTACTTTGGGTTTGTTTGATTTTTAATTGTTGGAGGGCTTGTATGTCTTATTTGGATCTGGCTCGGGGTCGGTATTCTTGTCGTGAATTTCAGGATCGTTCTGTTGAGCAGGCTGTGGTGGATGCCATTGTTGAGGCTGGGCGTATTGCTCCTTCTGCTTGTAATAATCATCCGACCCGCGTGATGGTGCTTGATACTCCGGAGTTGTTGGAGAAGGCTGCTGCTTGTCAGCCGCGCTTTGCTCGTGATGGATCTATCTTTGGAGCTCCGCTTATCTTTCTTATTTGCAGCGTTACCGATGATGCTTGGGTGCGCCCGTATGATCAGATGAACTCGAGTGCCATCGATACTTCGATCGTCTGCGATCAGATGATGATGGAGGCCACCGAGCAGGGCCTGGGAACGTGCTGGGTATGCCATTTTAAGCCCGAGGTGGCACAAGAGCAGTTCAACCTGCCCAAGGGCGTCTATCCCTATCATATGCTCGTCTGTGGCTATCCCGCCGACCACATCGCCGATCCCGAGCATCGCGAGGCCCGAACCATTCCCCTCCCCGACTTCCTTCTCAAGTAGATTTTTGGGACATGCCTTAAAACCTACCCTTGACCGCTCACCCGTTCGCCGAGTTCTGCGCCACTATGTGCAGGGCTCGGTTTTTTATGTTGCGCACCCCGGCACAGTCATAAAAAAGGACCCGCAAGCTGCGGGTCCTTTCTAGGCACTAAATTGTAGGCCGAATGTTAGTCCAGGTCGTCGGCGGCAAAGTTGTCGATCGGGGCGAAGGGATCGGCCACGGGGACAACCGGGTCAGCGACGGGCAGCGGCTCGGCGGGAACAGTCACCGCAGGAGAAGCGGCGGAACCGACCGGCGTGGAGGCCATGAGGTCGGCCGGGAAGGAGTTCTGGGCATCGTCCATGAAGTGCTGGATGAGCTTGAGGTACTCGGCCTTGAACTCCTCACGGGAAGCCTTGAGACGATCGATCTCCTCGAGCTCGGCCTGCTTCTCGGTCAGAGCTTGGCGGATAACCTCGCGTGCCTTGGCGTCAGCCTCGTTGCGGATACGCTCAGCGTTCTCATTGGCATCGTTGACGATGGTCTCAGCGGTCTGCTGGGCAGCGATCAGGGCAGCGGAAATCTGGCGCTCCTGAGCGGAGAAATCAGGGGCGGGAGCAGCCACGGGGGCGGCAGGAACGGCCTGGGCGGGGGCATCCTGAGCCTGGGCAAGCTGAGCCTGCGCATCGGCAAGCTGCTGCTCGGTAGCAGTCAGACGACCCTTAAGGTCGACGATCTTAGCGAGCATAGCGTCAACCTCGGAGGACAGCGTCTCCAAGAAGACGTCGACCTCGGCAGGATCGTAGCCACGCTTGGCCTCAGAGAAAGTCTGAGCCTGGATGTCTGCAGGGGTAATAGCCATAACAAGTCTCCTTTTTCATCGCCTCGGCGCTACACGCCCGACGTAAGTTACTAAGTCAGTTCTACACGAGTATACCTATAAGAAGCTGCAGAACCAGCCTCTGCACCAACTGCAACGCAATAATCGCAACGACCGGCGAAAAATCGATACCGCCCATCGGCGGGATGAAACGACGGAACAGGTTGAGCCACGGACCGCACACGCTATCAAGCACCGCAGCAATATCCTGGAGCAAACCACCCTGCTTCATGGGAATCCACGTCATAAAGCAATAGACGACAATGAGCGTGGAATAGAAGTTGAACAGCGTGTTGACCAGCTGGACGATAGTGTAGATGTTGATGGGAATCTCCTCGTCTTGTCTTTACTTAAGGTAGCCGTCGGCACGAAGCTTCTTGAGATCGGAATCTTTGACCTCGCAACCGGCGGGCAGCACCATGAACACACGGTCGCCCACCTCCTTGACCGTAGCACCCAGACCGCAGGCAAAGCCGTAAGAGAAGTCCAAGACGCGCTTGGCAACTTCGGTGCGTACGCCCACAAAAATCAGTGCGACAGGCTGTTTGGTGCGAACGCGGCGCACCACGGTCTCCACGTCGTCATAGCTCTCGGGGCGCAGGACATAGGCCGGCAGCTGCGGCGTGGCGTTGATGATATTGCTCGCATAGGCCGAGGCATCGCTCGGTGCAGGCGCGGGCGCAGCGGCGGCACGGGCGCGGGTGTTCTCGGCGTAGCTCGACGGCGTGTCATAGGCACCAGGACGATAACCGCTCGCAGCACTGTCCTGCGAGCGCGAAGGCGGGTTATACGTCGTGGCATGGCGGGAGTCATCGCCGACCAGCTGACCGGAGCGCGTATACACGGCCACCGACTCAGCTTCACCACGGCGCGTCTGACCCAGCAGGCCGTTGCTCGGCTCGTCCTGGGTGTAGAAGCCCTCGCCCGAAGCACCACTGTAGCCGTTGTTCTGATAGCCATCGTCGTAGCCATCATCGTAGCCGTAGTCGTCGTCCTGGCCATAACCCTGGTCGTAACCCTGCTGGCCGCCCAGGTGTATCTTATTTTTAATCTCGTCAAGGAAGCCCATGGTTGTGTCCTCTCGCGGTTTAGTGCAGGCGCCCCGATAATCAGTGCGCACTTCAGAGCCTTATTTTACTGCAAACTCCGGGCTAAATACTACCCTGCCCAGGCGAACGAGCGTAGAGCCCTCCTCAAGGGCAGGCTCAAAGTCCTCGCTCATACCGCAGGAAAGCTCAGGCAGATTCAAATCGGGATGCGCCGCCTCCAGCTCATCCCTCAGCTCACGAAGCCCCGCAAAGGTGCGGCGTGCCACATCCTTATTCCCCCGGGGCGCCATAGTCATAAGCCCCTGTACGCAAATTCCCTCAAGTTCCGCAAGCTCACCCGCGGCGGCGCGAATCTCATCGGGCGAAAAGCCTCCCTTCGACTCCTCACCACTCACATTGACCTCAATGAGCACACGCTGGGGGCCGGCGAGCTCGCCTGCCTCAATCTTGCGGACAGCACGGCTCGAGATCGCCTGCGCCAGATGCAGCGAACCAACCGAGTGAATCAGCTCGGCTGAGCCCAGCACCGCATTGATCTTATTGGTCTGCAGGTTGCCGATCATATCGAAGCGCACCTCGGGCAGCTCCGGATGCTCCGCCAGACCCGTGAGCTTGCGAACCAGCTCCTGCGGGCGGTTCTCGGCAAAATGGCGATACCCCGCATGGATGGCGGCAACGGTCTCATCGACACCAACGGTCTTGGACACGGCAATGAGGCGCGCGGCGTCGTGGGGGCGGCCCGCGCGATCGAGCGCCGCATAAAAACGTTCCAGAATCTGCTCGCGGCGAGCGCGCATCAAGTCCAAATAGTTATCCATTGCCAATCGCCTCCGCTGACAGCCAAACAAGTAGTCCCATGCTAACGCAAGAGCGCGGCCCCGCATGTGCAAGGCCGCGCTCACTTAGGTATTTACAATCTTTCGACGAACGGAATTACTTACTCCTCGTCGTCCTCGCCATCGTCCTCGTCCTCAAGATGATCGAGCAGGTAGCGAAGACCCTCGCTGACCTCGTTAGCAGGCACCTTGGCAACGTAGTGCGCGTCGACGGCGGGCCTCATGATAACGCCCTCGCCCGAAGGTACGCGCATGCTCTCGAGCTCGTCCTCGTCCGTGCGGGCGATATCGCCGGCAGTCATGCGCTGGCCGGTCAAAAGGAACGTCAGACGGCAGGCGGCATCGATGGAAATCGAGGCGATGCGATCGAGGTAGCGCGAAACCATGATGGCGCGGCGCAGGTCGTCATAGTTGCTATCGTCATCCATAAACTCGCCCGCGTCCATGCGGTTGAAGGTACGGAAGAACTTCTCGTACGCCGCATGCACCGGCTCGTCCTCGACGGCCAGGTTGCAGATGATGGACATGTCATTGGTGACGAGCGCGGAAAGCGACGAGCCCAGCACCTGATAGACGGCTTCGGCCTCGGCCTCGACCGTGCCGACAAGCTCCTTGGGCAGCGAGATGTCGGCCTTGATCATATGACGCGTGGCACGGCAGATCTGACGGACCTTATCGGTCATGCGCTGCAGGTTAAAGTCGACGTAGATGATCGTCTGAAGCAGGCGGAAGTCGGAGGCGACCGGTGACTGCGTGGCAATCAGGTTGTAGCAGACGGCCTCCAGGTTGGCGCAGCGCGCGTCAATCGAAAGCGTGCGCTTCTTGGTCTTGGTGGCGAGCTTGCGGTCGTCGGCCACATAGGCCTTCACGGCATCGTGGAGGGCCAGATCGACGGCCTCGTAGATGCTCAGCATCTCGTGACGGGCCTCGATGAGCTGACGGGAAAACAGTTTGCGCATGGTTCACTCCAATCAGTTGGGTGCGGTCATGCCGCCCGCACAGTGAATACGCACCGGACCAGGTCCGATCGGATTGGGACTAGTCGCACCGATCAGCCAAAGCGGCCGGTGATATAGTCTTCCGTCCGCGAATCTACCGGGCTTGTGAAGATCGCGTCGGTTTGACCATACTCGATGAGCGTGGCGGGCTCGCCGGCAACTTCCTGCAAGAAGAATGCGGTGTAGTCGCTAATGCGAGCTGCCTGCTGCATTGAATGCGTGACGATGATGATCGTCATCTCGGGCGCCAGCTCGGCCATCAGATCCTCGACCTTAGAGACGGACGTGGGGTCGATGGCGGAGCAGGGCTCGTCCATCAGCAGGACATCGGGCTGCACCGCAAGCACGCGCGCGATGCACAGACGCTGCTGCTGACCGCCCGAGAGCGCCAAACCATCCTTGTTGAGCTGATTGGATACCTCTTTCCAGAGGTTGGCGCGCTTGAGCGATTCTTCCACGATGTCATCGAGGTCGCTTTTGCTAGTCACGCCCTGCAGACGAGGGCCAAAAGCGACATTCTCGTAGATGGATTTGGGAAACGGGTTGGGCTGCTGAAAAATCATGCCCACGCGGCGGCGAAGGTCGACCGGGTCGACGCCCTCGGCATAGATATCGTTGCCGTCGAGCGTCATGGTGCCCTCGACGCGGGTGCCCTCGATAAGGTCGTTCATACGGTTGATGCAACGCAAAAACGTCGATTTGCCGCAGCCCGAAGGACCGATAAACGAGGTGATGGCGTTTTTGGCAATGTTGAGGTCAAGCCCCGTCAGCGCGTGAAAGTCACCGTACCAAAAGTTGAAATCCTTGGCCGTGATGGCCGCTTGCTCCAGCGTGGGAGCGGACTGATAAACGGACATGGGACTCCTTAACTAGCGACGCTTGCGCGACAGGAAGCGCGCAAACAGGTTGAAGGCCAAAATGATCACCATCAACAAGAGCGCGGTGCCGTAGGCTGCGTTCATGTTGATGCCGTCGTTGGCAAGCAGGTACAGATGAACCGTCATGGGGCGGCCGGAATCGAGCGGCGAAATAGGTAGATTGATGGCCTGGCCCATGGTGTAGAGCACCACCGCGGTCTCGCCAATGGCACGGCCGATGGCGAGGACGATGCCCGTGGCAATGCGGCCAAAGGCCGAAGGAAGCACGATCTTGGAGACGACCTGCCACTTGGTAGCGCCCAGGCCGTACGCGCCCCAACGGATATAGCGCGGAACGGCGCGAATGGCCTCTTCGGTGGTGCGCATGACGATGGGGAGCATCAAGAGCGCAAGTGCCAGAGCGGCAGAGACCATCGAAAGGCCCAAGCCCATGGCCTCGACAAATAAGGCGTAGCCAAACAAGCCCATAACGATGGAGGGCACCGAAGCCAAAGCGTCAGCAGCGTAGCGAATGAGCTCGACGACCTTGCCCTGCTTGGCGTACTCGGCCAGATAGACGGCTGCCAGCACAGCGATCGGCGTGCAGATAAGCATAGCGAGCGCCGTCACGTAGACGGTCGAGACGATCGTGGGCCAAATTCCGCCCTCGGCGTTGACGCCCTGGGGCCAACCGAAGATAAAGTCGAGCGAGATGTGTGGCAGGCCGTTGATGACCACGTAGGCGATGATAGCGACCAGCACCAGCGTGGTGATGTAGGCAGCGGCACGAAACACGCCAAGCATGATCTTGTTGGACAGGTCCTTGTTGATGCGGCCCTTCTTGCCGTGGGAAAGGGCACGCTTGATGCGCTCGCGCGACGAGGTCGTATCGACCGTCGTGTCAACGGAATCGGACATAGCCTACCCCCTCTTCTTCTTGGAAATCAGACGAACGATACCCACCAGCGTGGCGGAGATGATAAACAGGACCACACCCATGCCGAACAGCGCCGAGCGGTGCAGACCCGAGGAATAGCTCATGTCGAGCGCAATCTGGCTCGTGAGCGTCGAGATGGGGCTCGCAATGCTGTCGGGAATAACCGGGGCGTTACCTACGACCATGAGCACGGCCATGGTCTCGCCGATGGCACGGCCCATACCCAGCACGATGGCATCAACGATACCCAGCTTCGCGGCAGGTAGCACGACCTTATAGATGGTCTGCCACTTTGTGGCGCCCATGGCATACGATGCCTCGCGAATGCCCATGGGAATGGAATTGAGAGCATCGATGGTGAGCGTGGTGATGGTAGGGACGATCATGATGGCGAGCACAAACCACGCCGTCAGCGCACCAAAACCAAGGCCGCCGGTCAGTTGTGCGATAAACGGGCGGATGATGATCATGCCAAAGAAGCCGTAGATGATGGAGGGTATGCCCGCCAGCAGGTCAACGGCGGGGCTGATGAGCTTGCGCACGCGCTTGCTGGCAATCTCGACCAGGTAAACGGCCGTACCCACGCCCAGCGGCACGCCCATGGCGAGCGCACCGACGGTCACCAGACCCGAGCCGGCAAGCAGCGACAAGATGCCGTAGTGGCCCTCGGAAGGCGCCCACGTAAAGCTAAAGAAGTCAGCCAGACCGATGTCAGTAAAGACGGGCAGCGCCGAGTACGTGGTAAAGACAAAAATCAGGATGACGGTAACGACCGCCAAGAACGCGCAGGCAAAGAAGATCCACTGCAGCGCCTTCTCCTTGATATAGGTACTGCGCGATACGAGCGCCAGCTCGCGCTTCTTGGGCGTCTGAACATTCTGCTCAGTCTGGGAGTTTTCCTGTGCTTCCATGCTACTCACTCCCCTTCTCGTCGTTGGTGACGGGAATAAAGCCCGCCTCGCGAATCTGCTTGTCCATCTTTTCGGACGTCACATAGTCGATGTAATCCTGCGCCTGCTGCGAAGGCACACCCTTCACAAAGAAGTAAAGGTCGCGCGAGATGGGATAGCCGCCACTCGCGACCGTCTTCTCGGACGCCTCAACATGATTGACCGAGACGGCCTTGACCGAGGTCTTGGCGTTGAGGCTATCGACGAAGCCCAGCGAAATGTAGCCGATGGCCCCACGCGAACGAGATACCACGTCGCGCACCTGGCCCGTACCCGAAAGAACAGCCGAGCGGCGATCGAACGGCGTGCCATCCATCACGATGGTACGGAAGGCCTCGCGCGTACCGGACGCCTCGTCTCGGTTGATGACCTGAATCCTCAGGTCCTCGCCACCGACCTCTTTCCAATTGGTAATCTTGCCGGCGTAGATATCGCGGAGCTGCTCGGTCGAGAGGTTATCGACGGGGTTGTCGTCGTTCACGATGACCGCAATACCGTCGTGGGCAATGACGATGGGAGTCAGGCCCAGATCCTGTTCGTCGGCATTGAGTCCACGGGAGGAGCTGGCGATATCGGCCGTGCCGGCGCTGACGGCCTCGATGCCAGCAGAAGAACCCAAACCGGAAACGAGCACGTCGATGCCGGTCTCCTCCTTAAAGCCCTCGGCCGCAATCTCGGCGATAGGAAGGCAGGTCGTGGAGCCAGCGACGGTAATGGAAGAGGTAGAAGATCCCGAAGAACAGGCGCACAGCGTAAGCGTAAGCACAGCGGCGCTCAGGACCGATACGATCTTTCTCATAGCATCACGCCGATCGCAGCATGGCGCCCACAGGTGCCGCCCTCGTTACGGTAGGAATAAAAGCGGTCGTTCTGACGCACGGTCGAAAGCTGGGTATCCACGATATTATCCGCGTCGACACCGACATCTACCAGCGCCTCGCGAATGGCAGCGGAAAGATCGAGCATGCGAGAGGTACTCGCATCGATGCAAGAGAACTCGGCGGCAAAGCGATCCATGAGTTCCTGGGATACCTCATATTCGTCACCCAAGATATGGGGGCCGATATAGGCGGAAACGCCGCTCGCATCGCAACCGGCAGCATCGCAAAGCGCCTGGCACGCCTTGGCGGAAATGCGTGCAATCGTGCCCTTCCAACCGGAGTGCACCACGGCAAATCCGCCAGGGGCCACCAGCACCACGGGAACGCAGTCGGCAAAGCAGAGCAGCACGGGTACGTTATGCGCCGTACAGACGATGGCATCGCAGCCCTCGGCAATCTGCTCGCGGACGTCCTCAAGGTCATCGGCGCCGTTCGAGGTCACCGCAACGATATGGTCACCATGGACCTGATTGGGAACGAGCAAGTTGTGCTCGCACTCGGCGGCACCCATAGCCTCGAGCACGCGACGACGATTTTCTTGAACAGCAAAGGGGTCATCGCCAACATGCGAGCCCAAATTGAGTGAGGAGTACGCATCTTCGGAAACACCACCGGCGCGCTCGGTGAAGGCAAAGCGAACATCGGATGTCGCGCCTTCCACCAACGTAACTCCATCATGGTCGACACGCGAAACGTTGTCCGCACGTGCTGCCATACTAAAGCCTCCTAATAACACAAGTACCGCGGCATCGCCGCTACAGCCCGCGTTTATACGGCTGTCATACTTCTCTAAAAGGATACCTGCTGCACTGGAGGCAATCGTAAAGGGAACGTAAAGAGATTGGAGGTTCTAGTTTACAAAGTCGAAAATCAGAACCACCCTTAAAAAGGGTGGTTTGCTCTTAGGGTATAACCCACGGGCC